>JBJMGZ010000592.1:0-2966 GCA_045807605.1 Thermoanaerobaculia bacterium
ATGGGCGACGCGAAGCTGTTCACGCTGGGGATCGAGGAGGAGTTCCAGCTCATCGATCCGGAGACGCGCGACCTGCGCTCTCACGTCCAGTACCTGATCGAGGACGAGCACACGCTGGCCGATCAGTTGAAGCCCGAGCTCCACCAGTCCGTCATCGAGGTGGGCACCAACATCTGCCGCGACATCAAGGAGGCGCGCGGCGAAGTGGTGCGGCTGCGGCGCGACCTGGCGAAGCTGGCGCGGCGCAACGGCCTGACCATCGCGGCGGCGGGCACCCACCCGTTCGCCCACTGGAAGGACCAGTTGATCACGGACCACCAGCGCTACCACGAGATCGTCGAGGACCTCCAGCAGATCGCGCGGGCCAACCTGATCTTCGGGCTCCACGTCCACGTCGGCATCGAGGACCGCGAGGTGGCGATCCACATCATGAACGCCGTCCGCTACTTCCTGCCGCACATCTTCGCCCTGTCCACCAACTCGCCGTTCTGGCAGGGCCGCAATACCGGCCTCAAGTCGTTTCGCAGCAAGGTCTTCGACCGTTTCCCGCGCACCGGCATCCCGGACCACTTCCAGAGCCTCTCGGAGTACGAGAACTACATCAAGCTGCTGATCAAGACCCGGTGCATCGACAACGCCAAGAAGATCTGGTGGGACATCCGCATGCACCCGTTCTTCAACACCCTGGAGTTCCGGATCTGCGACGTGCCCATGCGGGTGGACGAGACGATTGCGCTCGCGGCCCTCATGCAGGCCGTCACCGTCAAGCTCCACAAGCTGATCAAGCAGAACCTCGGCTTCCGCCTCTACCGGCGCCTGCTGCTCAACGAGAACAAGTGGCGGGCGGCGCGCCACGGCATCTCCGGCAAGCTGATCGACTTCGGCAAGCAGGAGGAGGTGGAGTGCGCGGCACTCATCCACGAGCTGCTGGCCTTCATCGACGACGTGGTGGACGAGTTGGGCAGCCGCGAGGAGATCGACTCCATCCACGAGATCCTGCGCTCGGGCACGGGGGCGGACCGCCAGATCGCCGTCTGGAACCAGACCAACGACATCCGCGCCGTGGTGGACTACATCGTCCACGAGACCCACCGCGGGTTGGATCTCGCCTAGGCCAGCAGCTCGCGCTGGTAAGCCATGCCGAGGGCCAGGCAGCCGTACCCCAGGGTGTAAGCCATGTCCACGACCGGATCCAGGCGGCTCATTCCCATGGCCGTCAAATAGGCGAACAGGATGTCGCCGGCGCAGACCGCCAGGAAGCCGCCGAGGATGGCGATCCAGATCCGCCAGACCGCCCCGCCGGGAAAGCGCAGGGTGATGCGCAGCAGCAGCACCGCCGGGATGAGCAGGAAGAAGTCGAGGAGCGTATAGGCGGCGTTGAGGGCCTTCTCGGCCGCCGGCGCGCCGGAGAGCAGGACGGGGCGCAGCACGGCGGCGGCGACCGCGGCGCCGAGCAGCGCCGTGACCCCGGCCAGGGCCCGCCGGCCGGCCGGCTCGCCGATGGGATATCCGCTCTCGGCGTAGGCTCGCAGGAACTTCAACAGGGCGGCGATGAACGCCGCGTACGAGAGCAGGAACAGGATGTCCGAGGGCGACGGGAAGAGCACGGCCTGATTCTGCAGGAGCTGGTTGGCCACCAGGCCGGCCTGTCCCAGGCCGACCAGGGCCAAGCCGGCGAACAGGAGGAGCCAGCCGGAGCGGGCCTGGGTCCCCCTCTCGAAGGCGGCGGTGTTGCGCCAGGCGAGCCCCGCGCCGAGAGCCAGGAGAAGGAGCTTGCCCAGGCCGCCGATCCACAGGAGAGGTCTCGGCGGCACCGCTCCGGGCGCCGCGAGCTCCACCGCGAACGGCGCGGCCAGCAGGGCGATCAGCCCGAGGACCGGCAGCGTCAGGCGCGACGGCTTCATCGGGTCCCTCCTCCCAGGGCCTCGAGAGCGCGCCGGATCTCTTCCACCACCAGCTTCGACTTGTCGCGCCCGAGGAAGAGGTTGAGCCCCTTGCCGACCCGGTCCACCAGGGCCTCCACCTTTTGACGGTCCACCAGCTCCCCTTCGATCGCGAGGTCCTTGAAGTGCGCGCCCGCCGAGGCGCGGGCCATCATCTTGCCCAGATAGGGTGACAAGACTCCGGCGATCGAGTCGAGGACCTCGGCCGTCCTCAACGGCGGTGCGCTCATCGGCTCCCCCAGATGGGCTGCTTCGCAGCGATTGATGGTCCAGACGATATCACGGCCGTGGGGTAGAATCCGCCGCCATGATTCCCGACCTCCGCCGCGCCTACAACGCCGCCTTCACCGAGAAGGGCTACCAGGAGCTGCTGCGCGGCCTTGACCGCGACGCGGGCTGTCCGCCCGGCTTCCGGATCTGCGAGACGCCGCTGTTCCTCTCCGCGGCCGTGACCCGGGAGCTGATCGAGGCCTCCCGGGAGGTGCTGGCGGCGGTCACCTCAGAGGACTACCTGGACCTCGCCGGCCGGGCGGTGCCGCCGGAGCTGGCCGTGCCGGGCGAGGAGGGACACCCGGTGTTCCTCCAGGTCGACTTCGCCCTGGTGCGGGGGGAGGACGGCAACCTGACCCCCCGGCTGATCGAGCTCCAGGGCTTCCCCTCGCTCTACGGCTTCCAATGGCTCCTCGAGAAGGAGTTCCGCGCCCATTTCCCGGCCATCCCGGGGGACTTCACCCCTTACTTCGGCGGCCTCGACGCGGCGACCTACCCCGCCGTGCTGCGGGACGTGATCGTGGGCGACTGCGACCCGGAGAACGTGGTGCTCCTGGAGATCGAGCCCGAGAAGCAGAAGACGCGGATCGACTTCTGCGTCACCGAGCAACTCGTGGGCATCCGCACGGTCGACGCGCTTGACGTGATCGAACGGGGCGGCCGGCTGTTCTACCCGCGCCAGGGCCGCGAGGTGCCGATCCACCGCATCTACAACCGGGTGATTTTCGACGAGGTGGAGCGCAAGGGCCTCGA
>JBJMGZ010000593.1:0-3332 GCA_045807605.1 Thermoanaerobaculia bacterium
GGCGATCGAGATTCCTTGAAAGAGGTATGCGGATGCCGAAAACTGTCTGCCGTCCCCTGCTGCTGATCTTGCTGTTGTTGGTCCCCGCCGCGGGTCTCGCGGCGAAGAAGCCGGCCAAGGCCGAGGAGCCGAAAAAGGAAACCGGCCTCGCCGATCTCGCCGGCCTCGAGGGGCTCAAGTACCGCTCCATCGGGCCGGCCTGGGGCGGACGCGTGGACCGCGCCACGGGCGTGCCCGGCGATCCGCTGACGTACTACGCGGCCACGGCTTCCGGCGGGGTCTGGAAGTCGATCGACGGCGGGTTCACCTGGAAGCCGATCTTCGACGACCAGCCGATCTCCTCGGCCAGCTCGATCGCGGTGGCGGCATCCGATCCCAACGTCCTCTACGTGGGATCGGGCGAGACCAACATCCGCGGCAACGTGGCGGCGGGCAACGGCATCTACAAATCAACCGATGCGGGCAAGACCTGGACCCACGTCTGGAAGCAGGAGGGGCAGATCGGGACCATGGCGGTCCATCCGGGCAATCCCGACATCGCGTTCGCGGCCGTGCTCGGGCACGCGTTCGGCCCCAACCCGGAGCGCGGTGTCTATCGCACGCGGAACGGCGGCAAGACCTGGGAGCAGGTGCTCAAGAAGGACGCGGACACCGGCGCCTCGGACGTGGCCATCGATCCCTCGAACCCGAACATCGTGTTCGCCGGGCTCTGGCAGGCGCGGCGCCGGCCCTGGGAGATGACCAGCGGCGGACCGGGCAGCGGCCTCTGGGTCTCGCGCGACGGCGGCGACACCTGGACCCAGCTCAAGCCGGGCGAGGCCGGGCTGCCCGAGGGGGAGTGGGGCAAGGTCGGGGTCGCGGTGGCGCCGTCCGACGGGCGGCGGGTCTACGCGCTGATCGAGGCCGAAAAAGGCGGGCTCTTCCGCTCCGACGACGGCGGCGAGAGCTGGACGCTCGCCACGCGCAACCGCGAGCTGCGGCAGCGCGCCTGGTACTACACCACTCTCACGGTGAGCCCCGCCAACCCCGACGAGGTCTGGGTGCCCAACGTGCCCATGCTCAAGAGCATCGACGGCGGCAGGACGTTCAAGCAGATGTTCCTCAGCCACGGCGACCACCACGACCTGTGGATCGATCCCAAGAACCCGAAGCGGATGATCGGGGCGGACGACGGCGGCGTGGACGTGTCGACCGACGGCGGGGAGACCTGGAAGCCGGCGGCGCTGCCGATCGGCCAGTTCTACCACATCGCCGTGGACAACCGGGTGCCGTTCCAGGTGGCCGGCGCGCTCCAGGACATCGGCACGGCGCAGGGGCCGAGCAACTCGCTCTCCGGCCGCGGCATCAACAACGCCGACTGGCACGGCGTGGGCGGCGGCGAGGCCGGCTGGGTGGCCTCGGACCCCGAGGACCCGGACCTCGTCTACGCCGGCGAGTACCTGGGCATCATCACCCGCTACGACCACCGCACGCGGGAGGAGCGCAACGTCAGCGCTTGGCCGGACAATCCGTCCGGCTGGGCCGCCAAGGACATGACGTACCGGTTCCAGTGGACCGCGCCCATCCACATCTCGCCGCACGACCCGAAGACGATCTACCACGGCGCCAACGTGCTCCTCCGCACCCGCGACGGCGGCCAGACCTGGGAGGCCATCAGCCCGGACCTGACCCGCGACGACGAGTCGAAGCAGCAATGGTCCGGCGGCCCGATCACCGGCGACAACACCGGCGTCGAGACCTACTGCACGATCTTCGTGATCGCCGAGTCGCCCAAGTGGAAGGGGCTG
Source organism: Thermoanaerobaculia bacterium (assembly GCA_045807605.1). Taxonomy (GTDB): domain Bacteria; phylum Acidobacteriota; class Thermoanaerobaculia; order Multivoradales; family UBA5704; genus DATMER01. Next base: position 1,788 of record JBJMGZ010000593.1, read on the forward strand.
ATCTGGACGGGCAGCGACGACGGTCTCGTGCACATCACCCGAGACGGCGGCGGCACGTGGGAGAACGTGACGAAGAACATCCCCGGCATCCCCGAGTGGGGCACCGTGAGCATGATCGAGCCCTCGCGCTTCGACACCGGCACGGCGTACCTGGTGGTGGACGCCCACCGGATGGACGACATGCGGCCCTATCTCTGGAAGACCGCGGACTACGGCAAGACCTGGAAGCGGCTCGACGGGGGCCTCCCCCGCGACGTCTATCTCCATTCGGTGCGCGAGGATCCGGTGCGCAAGGGCATGCTCTACCTCGCGACCGAGCGCGGCGTGGCCGTGTCGAAGGACGACGGCGCCACCTGGAACGGATTGCGGCTGAACCTCCCCACCGTGGCCGTGCACGACCTCGCGGTCAAGGGCGACAGCCTGGTGCTGGGGACGCACGGCCGGTCGGCGTGGATCCTGGACGATCTGTCGGTCGTCCGCGAGATGTCGCAGCCGGCCATGGCCCAGGACGCGCACCTCTTCGCCGCTCCGGACGCGGTGCGCTGGGCCTGGCACGGCGGCTCGCGCTACGTGGGTCCGCGGTTCGACAACCCGGAGGCGGGCGCGCCCCTCTACTACTGGCTCAAGGACGAGCCCAAGGGCCCCCAGGGGGAGGTCACGCTGGAGATCTTCGACGCCGCCGGCACGCTCGTGCGCAAGATGAGCAGCAGCGAGCTCGAGCCCACGGGAGCGACCGAGTACGTCGAGGACGAGAAGGAGATCCTGAAGAAGCGCGCCCTGCCCAAGAAGAAGGGCCTCCAGAAAGTGACCTGGGACCTGACCTGGGAGGGCGCCGAGCTGATCCAGGGGGGGATCCTCGACATCGGCTATCCGCTGATCGGACCCGTGGCCGTCCCGGGCACCTACACGGCGCGGCTGACCGTCGATGGAAAGACGCAAGCGACGACGCTCAAGCTGCTGCCCGACCCGCGCTCGACCGTCTCCCAGGAGGACATGGCCGAGCAGCTCCGCTTCTCGCTGCAGGTGCGGGACACGATCACCCGCCTCACCCATACGGCCGAGCAGCTCCGCAGCGTGCGCCGGCAGGTCGTGGCGCGCAACGAGCTCCTGAAGAAGGACGCGAAGGCCGCGGACCTGATCAAGGCCTCGGAGGCGTTCCTCAAGAAGGTGGATTCGGTCGAGGAGCGCCTGCACAACCCCAAGGCCGAGATCGCCTACGACGTGCTCGGGATAAAGGGCGGCGCCATGATCTACTCGCGCCTCTCGCCGCTCTTCGAGTTCGCGAAGGCAGGAGACGGCCCGCCGACCCAGGGGATGAAGAACGTCTACGCCGCGGTAAAGAAGGGCCTGGACGACCTGGACGCGGAATGGAAGGCGCTGGTGGCAGGCGATCTGGCGGCGCTGGACGCGCAGGCCGAGGCTCTGGATCTGCCGGAAATCTACGTGCCGGCTGGCTGATCGTTCACGGCCCTCACCCCCCACTGTAGAGACGCCCCGTGGGGCGTCTCCCGATCGGGCCACCGTGCCTCCGAAGGAGACGCCCCA
>JBJMGZ010000594.1:0-4516 GCA_045807605.1 Thermoanaerobaculia bacterium
GGCCGTAGCGCGCCGCCTTGTTCTCGTAGGCGGGGCCGATGCCGCGCGAGGTGGTGCCGATGCGGCCGGCGCCGCGCGACTCCTCGCGCGCCCGGTCGAGGATGGCATGGCAGGGGAGCAGCACGTGGGCGCGGTTGGAGACGAACAGGCGGCCGTCGAAGCGCACCCCGGCCTCGTAGAGGCGGGCGAGCTCGGAGAGCATCGCGTCCGGCGCCACCACCATGCCGTTGCCGAGGACGCACATCATGTCCGGGTGCAGGATGCCCGACGGGATGAGCTGCAGGGAGAAGTGGCGGTCCCGGAACTTCACCGTATGGCCCGCGTTGTGCCCCCCCTGGTAGCGCACCACGCCGTCGAAGGCCGGGCAGAGGAGATCGACGATCTTCCCCTTGCCTTCGTCTCCCCACTGCATTCCCACGATGACGGCGTTGGCCATATCCGGTCTACTTTCTCGGTTTCCCTGTTTGGGCCCTGCTCTCTGGACCGTACTACGTTGTAGCACTAGACGGCCGGCGACAGTAGCAGAGGATGGGAGGGGGGGCAAGAAGATGCTAGCATCCTGCTCTTCCAGGGATTCCCAGGGACATAAAAAAACACGCGTGCAAACTTTCCTCGACATCGCGACACTCCTGCTGCCGCTCGCCTATCTTCTGGTGGCGATCGACTACGGCTTCCTCTTCTTCACCTCGCATCCGTTCGCCGAGCGGACGGCCACCCCGGCCCTGCGCGGCACGGCGCTCCTCCACCTCGCCTACCTGGTGGCGGCGACCGCCCAGTGGCGGCAGTTCCCGGCGGCCACGGTGTCGCAGGCCCTGTCCATCGTGGCCTTCGCGGTGGCGGTGGTCTACGTCTTCGTCGAGTGGCACGGCCGGGCGCGCTCGACCGGCTTCTGGCTGGTCTCACTGGTCTTCTTCTTCCAGCTCCTGGCCTCCCTGTTCACCCGTCCCAATCCGCCGGACCGGGCGATCTTCCACGATCCCTTCTTCGCCCTGCACGTCTCGCTCGCCCTCCTCGGCTACGCCGCCTTCGTGGTGAGCGCGGCCTACGCCTTCCTCTTCCTCCAGCTCTACCGCGACCTCAAGGCGGGGCGCTTCTCCACCTTCTACGGCAAGCTGCCGCCGCTGGAGGTGCTGGAGCGGATGATGATCGGCGCGCTCTCCGTGGGCTTCGCCACTCTCACCGGCGCGGTGATCGTCGGCGCCGTCTGGGCCCAGCGCCTGGACCAGGCGAACTGGTTCCGGGACCCGAAGATCCTGATCACGCTCGCCACCTGGTTCCTCTACGCCCTGGCGCTCACCCTGCGCCGGCTGCGGCACTGGAAGGGACGGCAGACCGCCATCGCGAGCCTCGCCGGGCTGTGCGCGATCCTGTTCTCTCTCATGGCGGTCAACTTCTTCTTCACCGACTTCCACGGATTTCTCTGATGGCCCTGCCCGAGACGCCTGAACCGTCCGGCCGGCCGCGTCAGGAGCCGTCTCTCCTCCTGATCGGGACGGACTTCCGCTGCTCCCCCCTGGAGCTGCGCGAGAAGGTCGCGTACGGCGGGCATGAAGGCGAAGACCTGCTCGTCCATCTGCTCGCCCGGCCCGGGATCGCCGAGGCGTTCCTGCTCTCGACCTGCAACCGCACCGAGATCTACGTCCAGCCGCGGGACCCGCAAAACGACGACGAGGCCTACCGCGCCGCGCTGGAGCTGACCTTCCTGCGCCGCGTGCAGGAGATGGAAAAGCCCGGCCGGCTTTATGTGAAGCGCAACGACGAGGCGGCCCGCCACCTGCTCGGCGTGGCGAGCGGCCTGGAGTCGATGGTGCTCGGCGAGCCGGAGATCCTCGGCCAGATCAAGCAGCAGTCGGCCCTGGCGGAGACGATCGGCGCGAGCGGGCCGGTGATCCGCCGCCTGCTCCGGAGCGCCGGCGCCGCGGGCGCGCGCTCCCGCCAGGAAACGGCGATCTCCTCCGGGGCCGTATCCCTGGGCTACGCCATCGTCGAGCTGGCGCGGAACATCTTCAGCGGCATGGAGAACTGCCGCGTGCTGCTCATCGGCGCCGGCGAGATCGCCCGCTCCGTGGCCCGTCCGCTGGTGGAGCGCGGCGCCCGGGAGCTCAAGGTGGCCAACCGCGGCGCCGAGCGCGCGCGCCAGTTCCAGGAGGAGATCCCGCAGGCGCAGCTCCTCTCCTTCGACGCGCGCCTGGCCGCGGTCCGCGAGGCCGAGGTGGTGGTGGCCTCCACCGGCGCCGAGGAGCCGGTCCTCACCCGCAAGCAGCTCAAGGAGGCCATGAAGGCCCGGCCCACGAGCCCGCTGCTCGTGGTGGATCTCGGCGTGCCGCGCAACGTCGAGCCCGCGGCGGGCAAGATCGAGAACCTCTTCCTCCACACGATCGACTCCCTGGAGCACCTGATCCAGCGCAATTTGAAAAAGCGCAAGGAGGAGGTGCCGCGGGTGCAGGAGATCATCGAGGAGGAGCTGACCCAGTTCCGCGCCTGGTACCGCAACCTGGAAGCCGAGCCGGTCGTGGCCCAGATCCAGAAGCAGGCGGAGAGGATCCGCCAGCAGGAGGTCGCGGCCGTGCTGTCGCGCTTCCCCGCCGAGACGCACGGCGACCTGGAGCGGCTGACCCGCTCGCTGGTGCGCAAGATCCTCCACCATCCCAGCGCCCACCTGCGCGGGCATCACAGCGAGGGCGAGGGCACGGCGCGGCACGACCTCTCCCGCCTCCACCTGGTCCGGGAGCTGTTCCACCTGGACGAAGACCGCGACGAGAAGGACGAGAGCTGAATGCGACTTCGACTCGGCACCCGCCGGAGCGCCCTCGCCCTGGCGCAATCCGGCATGATGGCCCGCGCCCTGGAGCAGCGCCACCCGGGGCTCACGGTCGAGCTCGTTGCGATGGTCACGACCGGCGACGTGGTCAAGGGGGACCTCGCCGAGCTCGGCGGCAAGGGGCTCTTCACCGAGGAGCTGGAGCGCGGCCTGCTCGACGGCTCGCTCGACCTCGCGGTGCACAGCATGAAGGACCTCCCCGTCGCGCTGCCCGAGGGGCTCGTCGTAGCCGCCCATCCGGAGCGGGCCGATCCCCGCGACGCGCTGGTCAGCGAAGCCGCCGCGGACATCGACGGTCTCCCGGAAGGCGCGGTGGTGCTCACCGGAGCGCTCCGCCGCCGCGCCCAGATCCTCCTCCGCCGGCCGGACCTGCGGGTCGAGCCGATCCGCGGCAACGTGGACACCCGGCTGCGCAAGTGGCGCGAGCAGAGCGCCGGCGGCGTGATCCTCGCCTGCGCCGGCCTGGAGCGCCTGGGCCTGCGCGACCTGCCCATGTACCCGGTTTCGCCGGAGGTCCTCCTGCCCGCGCCCTGCCAGGGAACGCTCGCGCTGGAGGTCCGCGCCGGAACGCAGGCCGAGGAGCTGGTCCGCGGCCTCGACCATCCCGCCACCGCCCGCGCCGCCCGCGCCGAGCGCCGCGTGGTCGCCGCCTTCGGAGGCGACTGCACCCTCCCCCTCGCGGCATGGGCGAGGGAGGATGGCGACGGGAGATTGCGCCTGACCGCGCTGCTCGCGACTCCGGACGGCTCGCTCGCCGCCCGGGGGGAGGCGGTCGGGGATGATCCGCTGCAGGTCGCCGAGGCTTGCGTGGCGGCGATGCGGGAGAGTGGGGCAAACGAGGTCTTGGCTCGTTTGAGGAAATGAGACCTCACCCCCTGTCCCCCTCTCCCATCGCACACCCCCGGCCTTCGGCCGGCCCCCGGGAGAGGGGGAACGAAACGGCGGCTTCAGTTCATGTAGGGGAGGGGCTTGCCCCCTCCCGGGTGGGTGGAGCTTTCCTTCTCGAGAGCGTGGGTGAGCCGGGGCCTTCCCCCTCCCGGGAGGGGACAAGCCCCTCCCCTACATCCGGAAGGCGCCACAATGGCATCGGCAGCACGTCCCCCCTCTCCCGGTCGGGCGGGCGTGCAAGGCCCGGCCGCAGGCCGGTGAGGGCCAGGGGGTGAGGGACCGCATCGTCGTCACCCGCGCCGAGCACCAGTCCGAAGGCCTCGCCGCCGCCTTCGCAGCCGCCGGCTTCCAGGTCGAGCTCCTCCCCCTCCTGGAGATCGTCCCGCCGCTCGATCCGCGGCCGCTGGAGCGGGCCGCTTCCGAGCTGGCCCTGTTCGAGTGGATCGTCTTCACCTCCGCGAACGCGGTCGAAGCCTTCCTCCCCCTGGCCGGCGGCGCTCTGCCTTCGCGGCTCCATGTCGCTGCCGTGGGGCCTGCCACGGCCGAGGCGCTGCGGGCGTGGGAGGTCGAGCCGGACCTGACCGCCTCGAAGTCCGATGCCGAAGGCCTTCTCGCAGAGCTGGCCCCGCGGGTGGACCGCCGGCGGCGGGTCCTCCTCCCGCAGGCGGCCGATGCCCGGTCCACGCTCCAGGAAGGCCTGCTCAAGGCCGGCGCCGATCCGGTCGCGGTGGTGGCCTATGACAAACGGCTGCCCGCGGACGCTCCCCGGCGCGCCGCCGGGCTGTTCTCGCAAGAGATCGGATGGGT
>JBJMGZ010000595.1:0-17849 GCA_045807605.1 Thermoanaerobaculia bacterium
CTTGGCATGGGTCTATGTCAAATTGGGCTCGCTCGACATGCTCAAGCAGACGGTCGCTGAAGCGGTGCCGATCTTCGTTGCCTTGCGGGCCAACCGCGAGGCTCTGGCCGCTCTCCTCCAGCTTCAGCACGAGAAGGGGGAGCAGATGTTTGAGTTGCTTCGTGCCCTCAGCAACTGGCTTTCGCCAAGCTCAAGCGTACTGCGGCCGATAGAGGTCCAGCTAGACTTTGACGGCATGGACGTGAGTCGGAGGAGAGGGGACTGAGCAGCCTGGAACGCACGAACCCCACCCCCGACCAGGCCCGAGCCTCGGAGTACCTCCGCCGCGCCGGCACCCGGGCGCCGGTGGCGGACATCCGCCGCAAGCTGGAAGAGACGGTCCGCGAGCTGGACGAGTTGGTGGCCGGCATCCCGGAGGAGGTGGTGCGGATCCGCCCGCGGCCGGGGCGGTGGTGCGTGCAGGAGGTCGTGGATCACCTGATCCTCAGCCACCGGCCGACGGCGGAGGAGCTGGCGGGCCTTCTTCAGGGACGGGTGCCGGAGGGCGAGCCCATCCCGGCGAGCCTTCAGTCACCCGATGCGATGGAGAAGGAATGGCCCGGCCTCGTCCGCGAGATGAGCGCGGTGCACGGGCGGATAGCCTCCCTCGTGGCGGAGGCTCCCGAGGACACACCCCTGGAGGCGCGGGCACCGGTGGTGATGGTGATCAACGGCATGGAGTGGATCGAGGAGCTGGACTGGAAGGCCCATGCCATGGCGTTTCGCGCCCACTCTTTGGGGCACGCCGCGCAGATCCGTGCCATTCTGGCCGAATTGTCCTCTGGAGAGGTCGAGGGGAGAAAAAAAGAGGAGCGGCCGGAGGAAAATAGCCGCTCCTGAATTCGGGTTGAAGGAGGTTTGGTAGCCTCTTCATATATACAGTTGCCGCTGGCCCCCTTTTTTTGACACGAAATCCGAAAAAAGTCGAAAAAAGTTTTGGGAGCCTCTCCGGAGGGGGGGTGACCGGGGTCAGGCGGAGGTCCGGACCAGGGAGAAAACCTCCCCGAACACGGGGTGGAGGTCGGCTTCGAGCCCCAGGTCCAGCCTCTCGATCACCGGCAGGAACGGGTCTCCCTCGACCGGCGGCGGATCGGGCCAGCGCAGGTTGAGACGGTTGAGGCCGGCCCGCAATGCGGCGGCGGGCACCCGGAGAGAGCCCTTGGTCCAGCGCTCCCCCACGGGCAGCGTCCCGACCCGGAGCCCGTTCACCTCCGCCTCGACTTCCCCCTGCCCTTCCGGGAGCCGGGCGGTCAGCTCCAGCTCCACGTCCCGGGTGCCGTCCGCGACCAGGCAGAAAGAGGAGACCGGCCAGGGGGAGCGGTACGTCCCCCGGCGCGGCAGGTCCTCCAGGTCCATGACCTCGGGGTAGAAGCGCTCCAGCGGGTCCCAGAGCTCCAACTCGGCCCCCTTCGGGGCCGTGGGGAGCGGAAACGGCCGGCCGTACCGCGCCAGCACGGCGGCCATGGCCTCCAGCAGGTCGGCGTCCAGGTGGTCCCAGCGCCAGCCGTGCTGGAGGAGGAGGCGGAACGGCGAGGCCAGGTTGCGCTGCTGGGCCGCGGTCAGGACCGCCGGGACCGGTGCGCCGCGCGCTTCCAGGAGGTCGAGCATGGCCTCCTCGATCCGGGGGCAGACGCCGAGCGCCTGCTCGCACCCATCCTCCAGCATCTGCTGCTTGGGCCGGCGGGTGGTCAGCAGGCGGTGGGCGGAATGGACCGCCGCGCCGAGCAGGGCCGTGGCCTCCGCCTCCGGGGCCAGAGACGGCTTCGGCAGCCACTCGAGGAGCTTGCGCCAGTCCTCGTCCTCTTCCGTCTCCGTCATGCCGGAGAGCCGCAGCGCCTCGGCGGCGACGGCGGCCATGGCCACCCGGATGCCCTGGAGCGTCAGGTGGCAGTAGTCGAGGAAGTGGCGCCTGTCGGGGCTGAGGATCCCGCGGAGATCCACGAGAGTGAAGCCGTGCCTGCTCGACAGCTCGCGCAGCAGCTCGCGGGCCTGGGTGGTGGCCTGGGGGGCGGAGAGGAAGCCGAGGGTGGCATAGCGGGCGCTGTCCACCTCGGCCTGATACGCCTGGCGCTCGCTTTCCCGGTCATCGAGCACGGCCCGCGCCATGCCCAGCAGGCGCCAGGTGGTCGGGCAGGTCCCGCGGTCGAGCGCCTGCATCGCCCTGGCGGTGCGCAGGAGCGCCTCCGGATCGGTCAGCTCCACGGCTTCCCGGTAGAGGGCGTGCCAGCGGGCCACGCCGTCGCCCGGCAGGCGGAGGACCGGCTGCCGCGTCTCCCAGTCGGCCAGGTTCACCTCGGGGACGACCACGATGACCGGGATCTTCACGGTGCCCGCGATGAGCGCGATCAGCTCGAAGGTGCCCTCCGCGACCCGCCGCAGCTCCTCCTGGGCAAGGCGGACCGGGCCCTCGATCCCCTCGCGCAGCGCCTGCGCGTAGCGCTGGCGCGCCTGGACGGACGGGGCATAGGGGGAGACCTCCGGGGTCTCCAGCAGGTTCCAGTTGTTGCCCACGAAGAGCACGAGCATGTCGGGCTGGATCTGGAGCGAGGCGCGCACGGTCGCCGCGAGCGAGGGGAGGGTCTCGTTCGTGCGCGCGAGGTCGATCACCTCGAAGCTGCCTTCCCCCATGGCCGCGAGGAGCTGCTCCTCCAGCACCTGCGCCGGGGTGATGTTGGGCGCATAGAGATAGCCGGCCGCCACGGACTCGCCGAAGAAGGCGATCCGGAGCGGCAGCTCGGCCTCCTTCTTCGCGAGCACCTTGCGGGTGGCGTAATGGTCCCCGAGCGGCAATGGATCGGGGCGGACCCAGACGTCGCACTCCGGCTGCCAGATGCTGATCGGCTCGGGGCCTTTCCCCCTCGGGCTCGGAGTCAGGGTAAGGGAGGAGGGCAACGAGAGCAACCCTGCGGCCTGAAGGAGCCGGAAGGTGCGTAGGCCGTCGGGCGTGGCCAGCAACTCGGCGAGGCGCTCGAAAAGAGCCCTCACCCCCGTCCCCTCTCCCGGCCGCACACCCGGACCCCCGGGAGAGGGAGGAGCGCGAGATCCGACGGCATCGCCATCCGTGGCTTGAACCAGGGACCGGATCCGGAAAGCCCCGCTAGGACGACAGCGTGTAGCCCGGGGCGTGAGCCCATCCTCTTACACACATCTCCCGCATCTTCTCGCCCCGAAGGGGGCGATGGCATGTAGCCCCGGGCTTCAGCCCGGGGTGGAGGGCTCCCGGGCTCGCGCCCGGGGCCTCTGCCGTCGCCCCGTCGGGGCTTGGGGGCATTTTTGTTGATCGGTGACCCGGGGTCGCCGCGCCTGCGGCGCTCTGACCCCGGGCTACATGCCGTCGCCCCTTTGGGGCTCACTGCTCCGTGGCTGAGATGTGTAGAAGAGGTTGGGCGTGAGCTCCGGGTGGAGACGGGGCATCCGGAGCCGAGCCCCCCTCTCCCGGGGGTCCGGGTGTGCGGCTGGGAGAGGGGCTGGGGGTGAGGGCTCATACGAACGTGTAGAGGTCCCGGCTGACCGCGAACCCGGAGCGCGGTAGGCGCCAGGAGGCCAGCAGCTCGGGCAGGTTCTCGGGCAGGGCTTCCCTGTCGATCACGAAGTCCTCCAGGACCAGCGCGTCGATCCCGGTGCCTCCGAAGCAGAGCAGGGCATCGACCGGCGAGCAGACGATGGGCTCGCCCCGGACGTTGAAGGAGGTGTTGACCAGCACCGGGCAGCCGGTGCGGCGGCGGAACGCTTCGAGGAGAGCGGCGTAGCGCGGCGCCGTCTCGGGATCGACCGTCTGCGGGCGCGCCGAGCCGTCCACGTGGGTCACGGCCGGCAGGGGGAGCGGCGAGCGTACCCGGCAGGTCTCCAGCATGAACGGCGACGGGTGGTCCAGGTCCAGGTGCTCCCGCGCGCGGGCCAGGAGGATGCTGGGCGCGAACGGGCGGAAGGCCTCGCGCTTCTTGACCACTCCGTTGAGCCGGTCGCGCATCTCCGGGTCCCGCGGATCGGCGAGCAGGCTGCGCGCTCCGAGCGCCCGCGGCCCCAGCTCCATGCGGCCGTGGAACCAGCCCACGACCTTGCCGGCGGCCAGCCGGTCCACGACCGCCTCCAGCAGCTCCGGCTCCCGCCCGCGGAAGTCCAGGGTCTGAAGGCCGGTCGCGGCGAGGATGGATGCCACCTCGTCCGCGGTCCACGACGGTCCCAGGAAGGCGTGGCGCATCGGTTCCGAGTCCGGGCGCTCGCCGGTCAGCTCCAGGTGCGCCAGGGCCGCGGCCCCCAGGCAGCCGCCCGAGTCGCCCGCCGCGGGCTGGACGAAGAGCTGCTCGAACGGCCCTTCGCGCAGGATGCGGCCGTTCGCCACGCAGTTGAGGGCGACGCCGCCGGCCAGGCAGAGACGGCGCGATCCGGTCTCCCGGTGCAGCCAGCGGACCTTCTCCAGCAGGATCTCCTCCAGCACGACCTGGAGGCTCTGGGCCACGTCCTGGTGAAAGGCGGTGATCTCCGACTCCCGCGGGCGTGGCGGCGCGCCGAAGAGATCGCAGAGCGCCTCGGAGTACATGCGGCTGCCGCGGATGAAGTCGAAGTAGCGCAGGTCGAGGGCGAGCTGCCCGCCGGGTCCGGAGGAGACCAGCTGCCGGACGCGGTCCGCGTAGCGCGGCCGGCCGTAGGGGGCGAGGCCCATGACCTTGTACTCGCCGTCGTTGACCTCGAAGCCCAGGTAGGAGGTGATCGTGGAGTAGAGGAGGCCGAGCGAATGGGGAAACTCCACCTTCTCGATGACGTCCAGACCATGTCCATACGTGGTCGTATCCCACTCGCCGACTCCATCGACGGTGAGGACCGCGGCCTCGGGATAGCCGGAGAACAAAAAAGCGCTCGCGGCGTGGGAGGCGTGGTGATCGAAGAAGAGGACCGGCCCCTCGTAGCCGAGCCCCTCGTGGATCGCCCTCTCCGGCCGTCCGGGATCGGAATCCCCCAGGGGGACGCCCGACCAGAGCTGGCGGGCGAGCTTGCGGACCGGCGACTCGTAGTAGGCGACCGCGTTGACGTCGGCGATCCCGATCCCTCCGGCCCGCAGGCAGTAGCGGAAGGCCGAGACCGGCAGGCGGGGGTCGTGCTTGACCCGGGAGAAGCGCTCCTCCTCGGCCGCGGCCACGAGCCGGCCGTCCTGCAGGAGGCAGCAGGCCGACTCGTGGAAGAAGGCCGAGATGCCGACGACGTTCACGACGACGTTCACGACGACGTTCAACGCCGCGAGGCCACCTGCTTCGGCTCCGCCGGCTTGCCCAGCGCCTCCAGCCGCTTGCGCACCAGGTGGATCGTGTCCATGGGGCTCGCGTCCTCCTTCCCCTGGGCGGCGGCCTTCTCATAGTAGCGCCGGGCCGCGTCGGGCAGGCCGTAGCGCTCGGCCAGGCGGCCGAACACGTACCAGTCGTTGGCGTCGGGATCGGCCTTGAGCTCCAGCGCCTGCAGGATCACGCGGTAGGCCTCCGCGGTCCTGCCCTGCTCGGCGTAGACGGTTGCCAGGGTGTGGAGGATGCTGTAGTCCTGGTAGTCGGAGAGGCTCGCGGCGCGCTGGGCGAGCTCCAGGACGCGCTCGTCGGACCGGCCGCGGACGAGGGCGGTCCAGGCCGCCTCGTTGTAGACGTCGGCGTGCGCCTTGCCCGTGTCGAGGAGGCGCTGGTAGATCCGCTCCGCCTCGTCGAGGTCCCCCTTGCGCACGGCGAGCTCGGCGAAGGTGTTCTGGGCGAGGAAGTCGTCCGGGGTCCGGGCCAGGCGCGCGTCCGCGATGCGGCGCAGGTCGTCCCAGCGCCGGAGGTCGATCAGCGACACGAGCTGCGCGCGGTAGAGGATCTCGGAGTCCGACGTCGCGGCCAGGCGCAAGGCGGTCTCGGCCGCCTCCTCGTGACGGTCGAGCGCCAGGTAGGCCGCGAGCAGCGCCCGGTCGAGCGCGGCCCGGCGCGGCCCCTCGGGCGCCGTCTGCCGGCAGGCGGTCAGGGTCGGCAGGAGCCGGGTGAGCGTGCTCTCGAACGACAGCAGGCTGGCCGCGGCGCAGCGCACCTCCCCGGCGTCGCCCTGCGCACCCTTGGACCACAGGTCGAGGAAGGCGGACTCCTGGAAGGGATCGGAGCGGTCGCCGCCGTCGAGCTCCTCGTAGGCCCAGTCGAGCCACTGGCGGGCGCCGCGCAGGTCGTTGCGCTCCAGCCGCCGCAGCGCCTCGCCGCCGAGCAGCGGCAGGAACCGGTCCGTGGCCGCGACCCGGTACTCGCCGTCCTCGGGGATCACGTAGGCGATGCTGCGGTCGGCTCCTGCCGCGGCGGTCATGACGACCCGGTAGCCGAGCGCGTCGTCGCCGGTGACGGTCTCGCGCATCACCGCGAGGGCGAGGTCGATGGCGACCGCGAGCGGCATGTCCTCGCGCGCCTGGCGGACCGTGCCCTCGACAGTACCCTCGAACTCTTTCCAGAAGACACGGCGCTCGTCGCCGCTCATGCCGCGGGTGATCTCCTGGCTCACGAGCTTCGCAATGGCTTCCGGGCCGGGCATGCCGGCCGCGGTCATCAGCCGGCGGTAGGCGCTCGCCGGGTCCTTCTGCGTGAAACCCAGCTCCTCGTGCCGGCGCGCCTTGCGCAGCACCTCGGCCATGCCGAGGAGCGCCGCGGCGCGGGTGGACTGGCGGCCGGCGCGCTCGAAGAGCGCCGCGGCTTCCGGGTAGCGCCGCAGGAGCATCAGGTTGCGCCCGGCGTTCGCCAGGGCGGTGGAGCGGGCGTCGCCGTCGGAGAACGTGCGCTCCGCGTCCTGGAGCGCGGCCTCGGTCCCCTCGGTTGCGGCCAGCACCACGAGCCGCAGGGAGGCGCGGTCCTCGTCGTCCTCCAGGCCGGCGAGCCGCTCCTTCATCTCGTCCCAGCGCTGCGACCACATGAGCGCGATCACCAGGTTGTCGGGCAGCTCCAGCTCCTCCAGCTTGTCCTGCAGGGCCTTGTACTCGTCGATCGCGGCCGCGAGGTCGGCGCCGGGGGTGTAGCGGTTGCCCTCGGCGTCGTGCTCCAGGAGGATGGCCAGGTCGCCGCGCGCTTCGCCATTCCCGGAGTCGAGCGCCACGGCCTTGCGGTAGGCCGCGATGGCGCCGGCCCGGTCGAAGCCCTTGCCGAACCGTCTTCCGAGATCGTCGTGCTGGCGCAGCCAGCCGAGCGTGGTCCAGGCGTAGGCGAAATCCGGCGCCAGCTTCGTGGCCTGCTCGGCCTCCAGGCGCGCGGCCTCGCCGAGCCCGCCGGCGAGGAGAGCGCGGGCGATGCGCGTGCGCGGCAGCGCCTTCTTCGGGGCCTGCGCGGCCAGGCGCCGGAACTCGTCCAGCGCTTCGCGGATGCGGCCCGCGGCGAGGTGCGACTCGCCCACCTGGTCGAACGTGACCATCACCGGCTTCTCGTCCGCGAGCTGGCGCAGGCCGGCGCGCAGGGCTGCGAATTCCGCCGGGCTGATCCGCCGCTTGCCGGAATCGAAGCGGAGCACGGCCTCGACCGTGCCGTCCTGGCCCGCGGTGTAGGCCTCTTCCAGGCGGCCGGGGCCGAGCTGGCGCGCGCGCCGGGCGGGCAGGGGCCGCGCCGCGTAGCCGGCCGGGGGCACGATCCGGTAGCGCACCTCGACCTGCATCGGGCGGGTGAATACGTAATCGTGCCGGCGCGGCGTTTCCTCCTCTCCGTCCTCGGGCTCCGCCGTCAGCTCGTCGGGCAGCCGCTCCGCGAAGGAGGAGAGGAAGATGCCCACGGCCGCCTCGCGGATGTCCGTGCTGCCGCGGCTGGCGCCGTCCATCTCCAGGCGCAGGCGGAAGGGCTGCGACAGGTCGCCGGTGTCGGAGAAGTCGAGCTTGGTCAGCTCCTGCGCGAGGTAGGCCTCGCCCACGTACTCCTCCAGCGCGGTGCGCAGCTCGTCGCGGTCGGCGGCGTCGTAGGCGGCGCGCAGCTCCTGCTCCTGGACGCCGTGGTACTCGGTGGTCTCGACGACGCGCGCGCCGCCGAGGTCGGCGAGGTAGATCTCCCGCGTCTCGACCTCGCGGTTGTCCGCCGAGCTGCTCTCGGGGGTGCGCACCAGGTTGGTGGCCGTGGGGCTCGCGACCAGGGCCAGCCGGCCCTGGTCCTGGATCGGCAGCTCGCCGGCGCGGGCGAACGGATCGGTGGGATCGATCCACACCGCCGGGTTGCCCGGCACCATCACGATGGCGTGGTTGAAGGCGCCGAGGCCGGGGAGCGACTCCTCCACGTCCTCCTCCCCTTCGCCGGCGTTGAGCAGGGCCACGTAGGCGGGGATGTCGAGCGCGCGCAGCAGGGCGGTGAGCAGCACCGCCTTGTCCTTGCAGTCGCCGAACCTGCGCTTCAGGGTCTCGGCCGGAGCGCGCGGCACCACGCCGCCCTCGCCCAGCTCGATGCCGGTGTAGCGCACCTCGCGCCCGAGGCGGACGAGCAGCCGGTTGATCGTCTCGACCTGCGAGCCGGCCGGGCTGCCGTTGGCCGTCTTCAGGAACGCCGACAGGTTGGAGCCCTGGAGCGCCCGCTCCACGATCGCCGAGTAGCGCCGCGCCAGGTCGGACCAGGAGGTGCCGGTCGAGAACGAGACATGGGTCCAGCGCGGTATTTCGGGGGGCAGTCCCGGTTCGGCTTCACCATAGGCGGGCACGTCGCGCGCCTCGAAGACCAGGCGGCGGCGGCCGTTGCGGCTCTCCTCGCGCCGGGAGAGCTCCGGCATGCCGGGCGTCGAGCGCACCATCCAGCGCAGCGGCAGCGCGGCGGGAGCCTCCAGCACGAGGCGGACGCGGCGCATGGGCACCGAGATCTGGAAGTAGGACGAGTCGACCGTGCCGCCCTCGAAGAACGGGGCGCTCTCGCGCACGCTCACCTCCTGCTCCACGATGGCGCCGGGGCCGGTGGCCGGCAGCGGCGCGCGCAGCACCCGGCCGTCCTCGAACATGTCGGCCGACCCGGCGGCCTCGCCGTTCTCGGCGATCGTGGCCGGATCGAGCAGGTGCTCGGCGCCGTCCGGGGTGATCACGCGGGCGCGCAGGCTGGGGCGCTCCTGGTGCCAGGGGGACCAGGAGTGCTCGACGGCCGACCAGCTCTCGTGGGCCTGGGCGTCGGTGAAGCGGTAGACGAAACGCTGCGTGTAGGTCTCGCGGCCGGCCTCGTCGAAGGAGCGCACCGTCTCGAGCAGGAGGACGTCGATCGACTCGCCGCTGTCGGGCAGCGCGGACGCGGCGCGCACCAGCGCGGCCGGATCGGCGGAGAAGGCGGGGGCGTCCCAGGGCTCGGGGTTGGCGGCGAGGGCAGGAAGCCCCGAAAGGACAGCAAGGACACCAAGGACCGCAAGGACCCCGGATGCGGGGCGCCTGGGTCCTTGATGTCCTTGCTGTCCTTGAGGTCCTTCGAAGACGCAGTGCGGCATCGGCGGCATCGGTTCTCCTCGGGGGATCGGGCGCCGTTCATCCTAGCATGCATCATCGTGCATCGGATCGCGCCGGTCCGGTGTACAATGGCCCTTCTGACTGACCCGTTGAAACGAAGTCGCGCCTTGGCCCAGGAGTCCCCGCCCCGTCCTCGAACCCCTCGCAGGACCTCTGCGCTCGCCCGGCCGACAGCTACCCGGAGAGTTATGGCATGAGCAAGAGAAGTATTTCCCCGCGGGCCCTCCCCGCGATCCTGGTCCTGGCCCTGGCAGCGGCGCCGCTCTCTGCGACGAGCTACGTCATGGTCTCGGACGAGGCCCTGGTCGACACCGCCCCGGTGGCGGCCGTCGTGCGGGTCCTCTCGGAGGACCGCGCCGCCGCCCTGCACCGCGAAGGCGGGCCGGCGGCGGTCACCGAGTACATGGTCCAGGTGGAGGAGGCGCTCAAGGGCGAGATCCCCGGCGCAACGGCCATCGTGCGCATGCCCGGCGGCCAGGGCCGCGACGGCATGTCCCTCAAGGTCTACGGCCTGCCGCGGCTGCGCTCCGGCGAGCGGGCGCTCCTGTTCCTCGAGCCGACCGGCGACGGCGCCTGGCGGATCGAGCACCTGCTCCTCGGCGCGTTCCGCGAGCTCGAGGAGGGGGGCCGGCGCCTGGCCGTGCGCAATCTGAACGAGGCGCGCGAGGTGCGCAAGACGTCCGCGGGGGTGGAAACCGCGCCGGGCCGCGACCGGCTGCGCGACTTCGACGGCTTCGCCCGCTGGGTCGCCGACCGCGCCCACAGCGTGCGCCGCGCCGCCGACTACTATGTCAAGGCGGAGGATGGCGGGCTCGGGCAGGCCACGGGCGAGTACCGGCTCTTCGAGGACCCGGACGACGGCGACAACCTGCGCTGGTTCGAGTTCGACAGCGCGGGCTTCATCAACTGGAAGGCCTACAACGCGGGCCAGGCAGGCGTCGCCGGCGGCGGCTACACCGAGTTCCAGGCCGCTCTCCAGGTCTGGAACGCCGAGGCCCAGACCCCGGTGGACTACCGCTACGCCGGCAAGACCACTGACAAGAGCGGGCTCGACGAGTACGACGAGGTCAACACGATCGTCTTCAACGATCCCAACGCAGAGCTGCCCGCGTTCAGCTGCGCCACCGGCGGCGTGCTCGCCTATGGCGGCCCCTGGTATTACCAGGAGACCACCGGCTTCCGGGGCAAGCAGTACCACCGCGTGGCCAACGCCGACGTCGTGATCAACGACGGCCTGGCCTGCTTCTTCGCGGACAGCCCGAATGCCTCGAAGGCGGCCGTGGAGCTGTTCGGCCACGAGCTCGGGCACACGCTCGGCCTCAACCACTCCTGCGGCGACAGCGGCAGCTCCGACCCGGGCTGCGCCAACGCCACCTATGACGACGCCCTGATGCGCGCCTTCATCCACGACGACGGCCGCGGCGGCGCGATCAACAGCGACGACGAGGGCGGCCTGCGCGCCCTGTACAAGCAGGGGGGCAGCGCGAACGTGCCGCAGGCGCCGACGAACCTGCAGGTCGTCCCCCTGGGGACCGACGGGGTCGAGCTGCACTGGCAGGACAACGCAACCGACGAGGCCGGGTTCCGGATCGAAAGGCGTACGCTGACCGGAGTTTTCCAGGACGTCGGCGGAGTGACGGCCAACGTCACCCAGGCCCAGAACCTCGAGCTGACCGCCGCCACCGCCTACGTGTTCCGCGTGGCGGCGTTCAACGCGAACGGCAATTCCGCCTACTCCAACGAGGTGACGGTCTCGACGAACGGCCTGCCCGGTCCGTGCGTGGCGGACGCCAGCACGGTCTGCCTCAACAGCGGCCGCTTCCGCGTCCAGGTCGCGTGGAAGACCGCCGCGGGCGAGGAGGGCGTGGCCACCTCGGTGCCGGTCGGCTCCGACGATTCGGCCCTCTTCTGGTTCTTCAACGCCAACAACTGGGAGATGCTGATCAAGGTGCTCGACGGCTGCCCGGTGACCAACAACTACTGGGTCTTCTTCGCGGCCACGACCGACGTGCAGTTCGTGGTCACGGTCACGGACACCACGACCGCGAAGGTCAAGACCTACTTCAACCCGCAGGGGATCTCGGCGGACGCGGTGACGGACACCGGCGCGTTCCCGACCTGCCCATGATGGGTGAGATGATGGGTGAGATCTCGGAGGCCGCTTTGGTGAGCCCGGAACACTCTGTTATATTGAAAGTTCTTACCCCCGCCGGTGGGCAGCGCCGGTACAAGACAAGCGGCCAGAGAGCCAAAGGAGCGACAGACTGATGGGCAGGAAGCTTTTCGTCGGAAACCTCAACTTCGCGACCACGAGCGATGACCTCCGCACGCTGTTCGCCGAGGGGGGCACGTGCGAGTCGGCGACGGTGATGATGGACCGGGTCACCGGGCGCTCGCGCGGCTTTGGGTTCGTGGAGATGAGCACCGAGGAGGAGGCCCAGCGCGCCATCGAGAAGTTCAACGGGTTCAACTTCCAGGGGCGCAGCCTGAACGTGAACGAGGCGCGGGAGCGCGTCCCCGGGGGTGGCGGCGGCGGTGGCGGCTACGGCGCCCCGCGCGGCGGCGGCTACGGCGGCGGCGGTTATGCCGGCGGTGGCGGCGGCGGTGGCGGTTACGCCGGCGGTGGGGGTGGCGGCTATCGCGGCGGCGGTGAAGGCGGCGGCTTCGGCGGCAACCGCGACTTCGGCGGCGGTGGCTACGACACCGGCGGCTTCGGCGGCGGCTTCGGCGGCGGCGGCGGCAAGACCAAGCCGCGCAAGGAAGGCGGCAGCCGCCGCGGCCTGCGCGCCAAGAAGCGCAGCCTCTGATCTCACCGGAGCCCGGCGCTCCCGCGCCGGGCTCGTCGTTTCCTGCCTCGAAGCATCACTTCGTCCGGCCGGGTTCGAAGCGATGTCGGCATACCCGTTCTCGGGTAACATATCCCCCATGTACCTCTCCCGCATCCGCCTTGAAAACATCCGCGGCTTCCGTGAGCTGGAGATCGATCTCTCCGGCCAGGACGGCTCTCCGCGGCGGCGGACGGTGATCATCGGCAAGAACGGCACCTGCAAGACCAGCGTGCTGCGGGCGATCGCGCTCGGGCTCTGCGATCTCACCGATGCGACCACCCTGATCTCGGAACCCATCGGAGAGATGACTCACCGCGGAACCGGTGACGGAGCCATCGGCATCGTGCTCGAGCAGGGTGGGGAGCTGAGCACCCTCATCGACTCCGATAAGGACACCGGCAAAGAGTATGTGACGAAGCAGGTTCTCGACGGCGGCTGGCCTCAGACGTTTGTGTGTGGCTATGGCGCAGGCAGATACGGAGTCGGGCCTGACACCGGGCGGGAGTACCGCGGTGCGGACGGCGTCTACACACTCTTTGACTATCACCGAACCCTGATTGACCCCGAGCTGACGCTGCGCCGGCTGCAGGACTTCCTTGGAAATGAAAAGTACAAGGCAGCCCTGACTGGAATCAAGAGAGCTCTCGGCCTGGGACCGGAGGACAAGGTCACTCTACCCCGTGGCGGAGGGGTCGAGCTATCCGGTCCTTCGATCGGAGGGAAGATCCGCCTCGAAGGCTGGGCCGACGGCTATCGGATGACGTTCAATTGGATGCTCGACCTGTACGGCCGCGCCATGGCTGCGGACCGGATCACGCCGGAAGGCCACGTCCGCGGGATCGTCCTGATCGACGAGATCGAGCAGCATCTGCACCCCTCGATGCAGGCGGAGATCCTGCCGCGGATCGCCGAGGTCTTCCCGGAGATCCAACTGATCGCCACGACCCACAGCCCGCTGGTCGCTCTCGACGCCAGGCCTGACGAGCTGGTCGTCCTCCGCCGCGAGGGCAACGAGGTCGCCCGGGAAGAAGAGGTCCCCGACTTCATCGGCTACTCGGCCGAGGACATGCTGGTGGACGAGCGCCTCTTCGACACCGAGATCTATGCTCCCGAGATGCGGGAGAAGGTCGGCCGCTACCGCGAGCTCGCCGCCATTCCGAAGGCGACGCGCGGGGGCGCCGAGACTCGCGAGCTCCGCGGTCTTGCCCTGGAGATCCGGGAGCGCCCGGTCCCCGCTTCGCGCGACAGCGAGATGGTCCGCCAGCTCAAGCAGCTCGTCGACAAGCACAATCTTTGAACCGCTGCCGGTGATCTTTCTCGACCGCGACCGACGCGATGGTGAAGGGCGGCCGATCCTGCCGGATCAGGACTGGTTCGACCTGGCTGCCGAAGCCCGCGAGGACGCTCTGCGCGAGGCAGGGGCTCACGAGGCGCGGGCGAGCGTGTATGGTCACGACCAGGTCCGGGCCGCCCTTGAAGCGCTGTTTCACGACAAGTGCGCTTATTGCGAGACGAAGATCGTGGCGGGCTCCGACTGGGATGTCGAGCACTTCCGTCCCAAGGGGAAGGTCGCCGAGCGCGACGGTCATCCGGGCTACTATTGGCTGGCCTACGAGTGGTCCAACCTCTATCCGTCCTGCAGCCACTGCAACCAGCGTCGCAAGGACCGGCCCAGATGGGGGGACCTCCAGTATGCGGGCTCCGGCGGCAAGCTGGACCAGTTTCCCCTCGAAGACGAATCCTCTCGGGCCCTTTCCCCGGACGACGATCTGGCCTTGGAGCAGCGGCTGCTTCTCGATCCGTGCACGGATCGTCCGGAGGAGCACCTGCGCTACACCGTCGACGGGCAGGTCGTGGCGGTAGCCGGCAGCCGCAATGGGGAGGTCTCGGTCGACGTATTCCACCTCCAGCGTCGCCGCCTGCGCGATCAGCGCCGGACCAAGGTGGAGATCGCCGTTTCCATCCTGAAATTCATCCGCAAATACGAGGCGGAGGGCAACGCGGAGGCCGCCCGCGACTTCCGCGATCTTCTGGAAACCGGGCTCCTGTCCGATGCCTGCGAGTACGCTGCCGCGGCACGCGCAGTCCTTCGCGATCCGGAAGCTTTCGGGTTGTAGCTAGTACAGGTCGAACAGCAGGATCCGGCCCTCCAGCGGTCCATTCATGACGGGGATGCGCCTTCGCGGTCGCAGCCCGATCTGCTTGCCGCGGTCCTCGCCGGCGAGCACTACGGCCTTCCATCCCTTGAACCGCTGCTTCAGCAGGTCTCCCAGCTCCTTCCAGCGCTCGGCGTCGGTCCCGATCCGTCCTCCGTGCGGGGGATTGATGAGGACGAGGCCCGGGGTTTCGGGCAGGTCCATGTCCGCGGCCCTGCCCCGGGTGAGGACGGCGCGGTCCAGGACTCCCGCCCTCTCCAGGTTGGTGCGCGCCGCGGCGATCGCCTCGCCGGAGAGGTCGTTGCCATGGAGGCGGACGCCCGGGCCGGGGGCGGGGAGCGGCTCCTTCTTCAAAGCTTCGAAGGCGCGGGGGTCGAAGGCGGGCAGGCGCTCGAAGGCCCAGCTCCGGCGCAGCCGGCCGGGCGCCCAGCCGAGCGCGAGCCAGGCCGCCTCGACGAGCAGCGTGCCCGAGCCGCACATCGGGTCCGCCACCGGTCCCTGGCCGTCCCAGCCCGAGGCGAGGACGCAGGCCGCGGCGATCTGCTCGCGCACCGGCGCGGCCGTGGTCACCGCGCGGTAGCCCCGGCGGTCCAGCGGGTCTCCCGACGTATCCACGAGAAGTGTGGCCCGGTCCCGAAGGAGCCTTACCCTGAGATGCAGGTCGGGGTCTCCGCGGTCCACGTAGGAGCGCCTGCCGTAGAGGTCCCGCTGGCCGTCCACGAGGCCGTCTTTGACCGAGAGCGCGGCCCAGCGCGTGTCGCGCACCTCGGAAGCGGTCGCGGTGGCCTGGATGGCGAAGCTGCGGTCGGGATGGAGGAGGCGGGTCACGTCCACCTCGGAGCGCACGAGGCCCGGCGCGCGCATCCGGCCGCCCGCGAGAGCCCGCGCTCCGGCCGCGAGCGCCGGCCCGTCCGCGGCTTCCCAGGAGCCCAGCTCGACGAGCACCCGGTTGGCGGTGCGCAGGCGCCAGTTGGCGCGCCAGCAGTCCTTCCAGCTCCCCGCGAACGCCACGGCGCCGCGCTGGCGCTCGAGCTCCCCGATGCCGAGCGCGGAGAGCTCCGCCTCCAGGATCTCCTCCAGACCGAGGACGCAGGTGGCGACGATCCCGAGCGGCATGGGCTTATTGGCGTTTCAGGAAGGGGAGGACGAGGCGGACCAGCTCCTCGGGCTTCTCCTCCATGGGCACGTGGCCGACGCCCTCCATCAGCGCGAACTCCGAGTCGGGCATGCGAGCCGCCGCCCGCCGTCCCGCCTCCGCGGAGATGAGCCGGTCCTCGGCGCCCCAGACGATCAGGGCCGGCACGCGGATCTTCTCCAGCTCGACCAGCTCGGAGGGGGTGCGCGTGGGCGCCGTGAGGCCGTAGTAGGCGTCGACCACCCCCTCGACGCGCAGGCGCTCGTAGTACTCGTGGACCAGCTCCGGCGTGACCAGCGAGTCGTCGTAGAAGGAGTGGAGGAGCGCGCGGCGCACCGTGCCCGGCCGCAGCACGAGCGAGCGCAGGTAAAGGCCGAGCAGCGGCTTGAGCGAGGCGGCGCGGCTGCGCCGGTCGTCGGCGTAGGTGGGAGCCGAGCTGTCCACCAGGACCAGCGAGCGCACCCGCTCGGGGTGGCGCGAGGCGAGGAACAGCGACAGCCCGCCGCCATAGGAGTGGCCCATGAGATGGGCGCTCCGGATGCCCAGGCCGTCCATGACGCGCAGCACGAGATCGGCCTGGCCTTCGCGGGTATAGCTCTCGAAGGCGCGCGGCCGCTGGGTGTAGCCGAAGCCGTTCAGGTCGATCGCGATGACCCGGAACGAGGCGGCGAGCGCCGGCATCACGTTGCGCCAGGAGTAGGTCGAGGCGCCGAAGCCGTGGAGCAGGATCACGGGCTCGCCGCTGCCCGCCTGCTCGATGTGGACGAGCTGGCCGCCGACCTTGAGGAAGCTGGTTGCGGGCAGGGTCTTGCGGACTTCTTCAAACGGGCGCACCGAGGCGCAGCCGAGGAGCGGCAGGAGGGCGGCGAGCAGGGGGAGGCGGCGCATGGCGGGGGGAGTTTATACGGTGGCGCGGAACAGGGGACCCGGTTCCAAAACCGGTAGCTTTTGTCACCGTCTTTCGACTGACACTGTCACCCGCTCCCCCTACCCTGAAGCCCGTGGGAAGGAGGAGCGCATGTCCATCGTCCTGGAAGAGCTGACCAAGCGCTACGCGGGCCACCCGGTCGTCAATGGGGTCTCGCTGGAAGTGGCGGACGGGGAGCTCTTCGTGCTGCTGGGATCGTCGGGGAGCGGCAAGAGCACGCTGCTGCGCATGATCGCCGGCCTCTCCGAGATCGATGCCGGCCGCGTCCTGCTGCACGGCCGCGACGTGACCGGCCTGCCGCCCGCGAAGCGCGGCGTCGGCTTCGTGTTCCAGAGCTATGCCCTGTTCCGCGGCATGTCGGTGGCGGAGAACGTCGAGTTCGCCCTGTCGATCCGCGGCGCGGCGCGGGCCGAGCGCCGGCGCCGCCGCGACGAGCTGCTGGAGCTGGTCGGCCTCGCCGGCCTGGGCGGCCGCATGCCGCGCCAGCTCTCCGGCGGCCAGCAGCAGCGGGTGGCGCTGGCCCGCGCCCTCGTCATCAAGCCGGACCTGCTGCTGCTGGACGAACCATTGTCCAACCTGGACGCCAAGATGCGGGAGGAGATGCAGATCGAACTCCGGCGCATCCAGCGCACCGTCGGCACCACCATGATCCTGGTCACGCACGACCAGTCGGAGGCGATGGCCCTGTCGGACCGCGTCGTGGTGATGAACAAGGGCAAGGTCGAGCAGGTGGCGGCCCCGCAGGAAGCCTACGACCGCCCGGCCAGCGCCTTCGTCGCCAACTTCCTGGGCCGGACAAACCTTCTTCAGGGCACGGTCAGGCATGACGGCGGCACCGGCCGGATCGACGTGTCGGGCGCTTCCTGGCCGGTCGGATCGGACGTTCCCGCCGGTCCCGGCGTCATGACCGTCCGTCCGGAAAAGGTCGCTTTCGTGCCCAGCGCCGGTGTGCCCGGTCTGGTGCAGGCGCGGGTCTTCCAGGGAACGCAGTGGCTGTTCGAGGTCAGGACCGAGGCCGGACAAGTGATGGTGATCCGCCAGCACGACGGTCAGGCGATGCCGCAGGAGAACGAGCGGGTCATGGTCGGCTGGCGTCCCGAGGACATGCGGGTGATGGCCGCCCAGGCTGGCGCTTCATGACCGCCGTGCCGAAATCGAATTCCTTGACCGCCTCACCGGATACCACGGCGTCCCCCTCCCCTGCCCCGGCGGATCGCCGCCGCTGGGTGCCGTACCTGCTGAGCCTGCCTGCCCTGGCGCTGTTCGCGGTGCTGCTGCTGGTCCCGCTGGCGATGACAGCATTGCTGTCGCTCAACAGCTTCGGCTTCTA
>JBJMGZ010000596.1:0-13122 GCA_045807605.1 Thermoanaerobaculia bacterium
GGACTGCGGCAGATTGTATGGCAGGAGCGCCTCGCGCAGGATCTCCCGGTGCTCTGCCTCATCCTCCTCGAGGTTCCGCACGATCGGAAGGCCCCACTCCACCCGGCGATAGAGCACTTCGACCTGGACATAGACGACTACCCGTCGGAGAAAGGCTACATCTCGGGAGATATAGGCTATCTGCCGCGAGATCCAGCTACATCCTGGAAATGCAGGCTGCTTCTCCTGGGGAATAGACTACTTCCCGCCAGAGATAGCCTGTTTCCCACGGGAGACAGGCTACATCCCGGAAATGCAGGCTGCATCCCGCGGGAGATGGTCTGCATCCCTCGGGAAATGGGCTCCATCCCGCGCCGGATTCTCCATATCCGCGGGCCAGGGGACAGTCCGTCCTCGCGCGAGGACGCAGGCGCCGGGGAATCCCGGGTTCCGCCGGCACGTTGCCCTCTATGGGAGGTCCCCTGGTCCACCCCTTGCTTTATCCTGTCCGAGGAAGAGAAAAGGAGGAGCAGAGATGCTCAGGAAATACGCACTGTTCGCACTGACCCTCGCGTTCGCCCTGGCCCCCGCCCTTCGGGCCCAGGAGCCGCAGGCCCAGGGTCAGTTCGGCGAGAAGATCGACGTCAACGAGGTCCTCCTCGACGTCCTGGTCACGGATGCCAAGGGCAACGTGATCGTCGGCTTGAAGCCCGAGGACTTCGTGGTCAAGGAGAACGGCAAGCCGGTCGACCTGACGGGCCTCACGTTCTACTCGGACCGCCGCCTGATCGGCTCGGCCAAGGAAGGCGTCAAGGTGGACGAGGTGCCGGAGGACCGGTTCTTCATCCTCTTCTTCGACGACCAGAAGGACGAGGCGGTCGACGCTCCCGAGCTGCTCGCGCGCCAGGTCGAGGCCGGCCAGCGCGCCCGCGACTGGGTGCTCAAGAACCGCCAGCCCGCCGACTGGGTCGCGGTCGTGAGCTATGACAAGAAGCTCAAGGTCCAGCAGGACTTCACCCGCGACGGGCGGGCGCTCGCCGAGGCCGTCGGCGATGCCATCAAGGGCAAGGACGCCGAGGGCAACTGGCCCTCCCGCATCAAGGAGGGCGAAGGCCCCTCCCTCTACGCCAACCTGCCGCGGGGCAATGCCCTGCGCGACGAGACGAAGAACATCTACGACGCTCTCAAGGTGCTCGGCGGGGCGGCCGGCCACATCCGCGGACGCAAGAACCTGGTGATGTTCACGACCGGTTTCGGCGAGGTCAACTCGTTTGGCCAGTACATCCCCGACCAGCGCTACTACCCCGGCATGGCGCAGGCGCTCAACGACAACAACGTCGCGGTCTACTCGCTCGACCTGGTGCCCGCGGCGACGATCCACCCGCTGAGCAACGCCATGACCCAGCTCTCGAACGACACCGGCGGCCAGTACTACACGAATTTCTCGACCTTCGCGACCCCGCTCAAGCAGATCGGCGAGGAGAACAGCGGCTACTACCTGCTCAGCTACCGCAGCGAGCAGCCGGCCGGCAAGCGCGGCTTCCAGGAGGTGGACGTCGACACGACGAACCCCGAGTTCAGGGTGCGGGCGCGGAAGGGGTACGCGTACGGCGAGGAGAAGGGGCAGAGCGGACGGTGACGCTCGTAGGGGCGGCCCTTGTGGCCGCCCTCAGCCAGGGCACCCACAAGGGGTGCCCCTACACCGGGATGCAGAAGGCGGCCCTGAGCAGCCGGCGCCGCAGCCCGCGGTAGGGCTGGCGGCAGGCCAGCAGGTCCGAGAGCACCCGCCGGATGCCCGGGTGGAGCCGGGAGACCGGCACCATCCACTGGCCGATCGGACTTTCGAAGAACAGGGAGCGGGCGCGCGCCGCCCGCTCCATCTCCCCTCCCAGCTCGACAGACAGCCTTCGCGGGTAGGCCTCGGGCGTGCCCGCGAGCAGGCACTCCGCGGCCCAGAGCCCGGAGAGCATGCCGTAGCGAATGCCCTCGCGGGTCAGCGGATCGGCCACCGCCGCAGCGTCGCCCACGCGCAGGACTCGGCGCGCCACGCCCTTCTCCACCGCTTCCAGCGTCCAGGGTCCGAACACCGGGATCGGGTAGCGGTAGCGCGGTCCCGGGAGGTCCCGCCAGCCCCCCCCAGGCAGATGCCCCAGGTGCCGGTCGAGGAAAGAATCGAGAGCGGCCCGGGCGGCGCCGTCCGAGAGCCGCTCCGGCGTCCAGGCGATGCCCACGGAGGCCCCTCCCGGTCGCGGGAAGATCCACAGGTAGGAATCGGCGAGGTCGGGGAAGGCGAGGACGAGCCGGTCGCAGGAGAGGCCGGAGAGCGAGCCGCCCAGGCCGACGCTCTCGCCCTGGGGCGGGAGGCCCAGGCTGCGCCGCGTCCGTCCCCGGGCGCCGTCGGCGCCGATCACCCAATCGTAGGTGCGGTCTCCGATCCGGCCTTCCTCCGGCGCTTCTACCTTGTGCGGGATCGGGCGCGCTCCCGCGGCGACCGCGGCCTCGCAGATCGCCCGGTCGAGGTCGGCCCGGCGGAAGATGCGGATGCCTTCGAGATCGATCGCGAGCGCGCCGCCGCGGGCGTCCTCCAGGACGGCCTCGGGGCTGGCCACGACCGGCAGGGGGGAGGGATCGAAACCTTCGAGGCGCGGGAGGATGTGCTCGGGAACGGCGCCGCCGCAGGGCTTTTCGCCGGAGCGGGCAGGGAGGTAGAGATCGACTTCGGCGCCCGCCCTCGCCAGGGCCAGGGCGGCGGAGCCGCCGGCCGGGCCGGCTCCGATGACGGCGATGCGGGTCATGGAGAGATTCTATTCGCCCCCACTGTAGAGACGCCCCGTGGGGCGTCTCTCTCAGCGGCGACAGTCACCGGGTCATCCGAACGGAGGAGACGCCCCACGGGGCGTCTCTACATTGACGGCCGACACATGGGGATCAAACCCGGGTCCCCTGCGTGTCCTCGCCGTCCTCCTCTTCCTCGATCTTGAGGAGGACGACGGTCACGTTGTCGATGCCGCCGCGGGCGTTCGAGTCGTTCACCAGGCTGCGGCAGATCTCGTGCAGGTCCCGGCCGGAGGAGAGGCGCTCGCGGATGTCGGCGTCCGAAAGCATGCCGGTGAGGCCGTCCGAGCACAGGAGATAGAGATCGCCCGGCTTCACCTCGATCTCGCGGACGTCCACCACGACCTCGCTCTCGCCGCCCAGGGCGCGGGTCACCACGTTCTTGAGCGGGTGCGAGCGCGCCTGCTCCTTGGAGAGGAAGCCGGCCACCACCTGCTCGTTGACCCAGGTGTGGTCCTGCGTGAGCTGGTCGAGCCGGTTGTTGCGCAGGCGGTAGGCCCGGCTGTCGCCCACGTGCGCCACCGCCGCGGTGCCGCCCGCGAGGAGGAAGCCCACCACGGTCGTGCCCATGCCGTAGAGGGAGCCGTCCTTGCTGATCGCCCGCAGGACGTGATCGTGGGCGATGCGCACCGCCATGCGCAGCAGGTTCGTGTGGCGCTCGAAGCGGTTGTCCATGCCGAACGGCCAGGTCGTGTCCTTCTCCGCGGTCTTGTCGACGAACTCGCGGATGGCGTGCACCGCGATCTGCGCCGCGACCTCTCCGTGGCTGTGGCCGCCCATGCCGTCGGCGACGACGTAGAGCCGGTGCAGCGGGTCGATCTCGAAGTAATCCTCGTTGTGGATCCGGGTCAGACCGACATCGGAGAGCCCGCAGGCCTTGACGCGCAGCATCAGCCAGCCTTTCCGAACAGGCCGCGCCGGGAGGAGGACGGTTTCTCCAGCTCCTCCAGGGCGCGGAGGACCGCGGGATCGTCCTCTCCCCACTCGATCGCCTTGCGATAGTGGAGCACCGCGCGGTCCGCCTGTCCGGCGAGCGCGCAGATCCGCCCGGCCTGCTTCTGGTAGGAAGGGTTCATCGGTTCCAGCTCGCACGCCCGCTCGATGGCCGAGACCGCCCGCGGCAGCCAGTTCGCCTGCTGGGCACAGGCCATGGCCAGGTAGTGCCAGGTCTGCGAGCTGGCGGGATCGGCCTTGGTGGCGCGGTCGAAGTTGTCGGCCGCCTCCAGGAAGCTCTTCTCCTTGTATGCCTTGACGCCCCGTTGCAGGTAGGCGCGGGCGAGCTGCTTCGGGTCCGACTCGGCGCCGGGCCGGATCAGCTCGACGTCGTGCTGCCGCCGCCGGTCCGGGTCGGAGAGCACGTTGAACGCCTGCGTGATCTCCTGGAACTCGGAGTCGGCCCGCACCCTCTCCGACCCCTGGAAGCGGTCGGGATGACGGAGGCGCGCCAGCTCCCGGAAGCGCTGGCGGATCTGATCCTCGGTCGCGTTGCGCGGCAGCCCGAGGACGACGTAGAAGTCCTTCGGCATCACATGTCCCTTATTTCTGCTTGATTCTATACAAACGGAGGGCCATGGATCGAACCGCGTCCGCGACGTTGCGGTCCTTGGCCATGTCGCGCAGGTCGCGCACGGCCAGCCGCGGCACGTACTTGAGAGCCACGGCGAGAGGCGTGCGCGGGTTCTGGACCAGCGCCTTCATCACCGGGTAGCGGCCGATCCACTCGCGCTTCTTGCAGATCGCCTCCAGCACCTCCTGCTGCACCGAGCGGCTGGCGGCGGTCTGCTCGATCTCCTGGTCCGAGAGGTTGTTGAAGAGGAGCGCCGCGCAGGCGACCTGCGGGTTCGTGTCCCGCAGCAGGAAGTTGCGCAGGGTGCGGGGGGCGCCGCGCGCGAGCTTCAACCGCGCCGGGACCGGGAGCATCCGGATCTGCCCCTCGGAGAGGCCGATCTCCGCGTCGATCTCCCCGGCGACGGGCAGCGCCTTGACCGCTTGCAGGGCGGCGGCCAGGGCGTCGTCGTCCATCTCCTCGACCGGCCCCTCGGGAGCCGGCGCCGGGCGCGCCGCGCGCTCCCGGGGCAGCAGATGGTCGCGGTACTCCGCGATCCGCCGCTGCACGTAGCCCGAGAGCTGCGGGTTCGCCTCCAGGGACGACAGGATCTCCGGCTCGTCCAGGATCGCGTCCTGGCGCAGGATCAGGATCTCCTGGAGGTCGGGGGGGAGGCGGCGCGCCAGGTCCACGAGGAGCCGCCGGGGCACGTCGCGCCGCCGCAGGATCGTCTCGATGAGCCGCGGATGGGAGGCCTGGAGCGCGAAGAACGCCAGCACCTCGTCCCCGGCCTGGCGCTCCAGGAAGGGCGCCGCGACCCGCACGTCCACCTGGCGCAGCGCGTCGGACGCCTTGCCGGCGAGCTCGGCATCCTGACCGCCGGCGAACTGGACCTGGAGCGGGATGAGGTCTTCGGGAGCCAGGGGCAGGAAACCGCTCGCCGCCAGCACCTGGAGCTGGCGATTGGCCCCCGATCGGACCTGATCGAGCAGGGAGGCCTGGGCGTCGGCCACGGTCAGGGCGCCTCTTTCTTCACCGCGAGCTGGCGCACCGTCTCCAGATCGATGACGACCTCCCGCACCTCCCCTGCCTTGCCGTCCAGCGGATAGGGCAGGCCGTTGACCTGGATCTCGGCCGCGCCGGCGTCGCCGAGCGTGACCTGCACGCTCTGCTGCGCCTCGACCGGCAGCGACTCGCCCTGCGCCATCTCCTGGGCCAGCACGCGCTTGCCGTCCGCCATCACCTCGACCCAGCACGGGGCCGTGAAATCGAGGGTGACCTCCAGCGGGGCCTTGGGTCCCTCCGGCGCGGATTGGGGCTCGGAGACCGCCGCGGGCTCGGCCGCGGGCGGAGCGGCGATGGGCGGCGGCGTCACGTCCGCGGCCGGATCCTCCCGGCGATGCTCGGCATACCAGGCGAGCGCGGCCACCAGGCCGACCAGGACGAGCACGGCCAGCACGAGGAAGAGGCCGTAGGTCCAGTTGCGCACCGGCTTGGGCCGGGTCGGACGCTGGCCGGCCAGGGTGGCATCCCTCTTGACCCCGTCCTTGATCCCCTCGTCGTCGGCGGCCTGCTGCTGCACCGACAGGTAGTGGTTGACGACTTCGTCGGGCGAGAGGCCGACGTAGCGGGCGTATTCACGGAGGAAGCCCTTGGCGAAGATGGGAGCGGGGAGGAGGTCGAAGCGGTCGTCCTCCATCGCCTGCAGGTAGCGCATGCTGATCTTGGTGCGGTCCGCGATGTCGCGCAGGCTGATCTCGCGCATCTCCCGCTGGCGCCGGAGCCAGTCGCCGAAGGCGGCCAGGCTCTCGGTCTCCGGCGGCTTGTCCCAGGGAGGCTGGCGCCTGGGCGTGCCCCCGCCGCCGGGAGGCGTGTCCGCCGGTCCCGCACCTTGACCAGCGCCACCGCCGCCGCCGCCGTTGTGGCGTTGGGGAGCTCGCTCTCGTCTGGACATGTCTTTCGGCACGCGAGTCATAACTTTACGCGGCACTTGGTTTTACGTCAAACCCTTTCGTATGCGACATCTTCTCATCTTCTCATCCAGCATCACCCAGCAAGAGCCGCGCCCGCTGCCGGACCGCCCCGGACAGGCGCGGATCGGCGGCGACGGCCTTCAGCTCGGTCTTCCGCAACAGCGGCAGAAGCTTCAAGGAGGTGGCGAGCGGGGTGCCCGGATTGCGGCAGATCGCCACCTGCAGCCCGTAGCGCGCGCCCCACCGGCGGTCCGCCGCGATCAGCGCCAGCACCGGCCCCGGGGTGGCCGCCCCGTGCACGACAGGCGCAAGGATATCCTCTGTCATGCGCGGATTGTCCAGCAGCGCGCCGATCACGCGCGGGCTCGGGTCGTGGAGCAGCTGCGCCAGGAGCCCCGCGCCCGCCCGGCGCGCGATCGAGATCTTCTCCCCCATGGCCAGCTCGGGCAGGCGCATGGCCAGGTACTGGTCGGCCATGCGCCGCAGCCGCGGGTGCAGCCGCGCGTCTCCGCCGAGCGCCGCCAGGTCCCGCCAGTAGAGGCCGGGGACGAGCTGCTGCGCCAGCACCTGTGGCGTGCGCGGATGGAGCGCCAGGTCGCGGCGCACCTCGTAGAACGAGAGCAGCCGCGGCTGCGCCAGGGCCTCGATCACCTCGGCGGCGGCGAACGAGCTGCGCAGCACCACCCGCACGGCGGGCGGGTCGAGCCGACCCGCGTGCTCGCGCACCAGGGCCAGCAGCTCCTCGGAGCCGGCGTCGCGCATCCGGTGCAGGACGGCAGGATCGAGCTCCGACGGGGCCTCTCCCTGGACCGGCTCGACCATGGCCCTATGGTATCTTCCTTCGGCCATGGCGATCTCAAGAGACATCCAAGCGCACCTCGCCAAAGGCGAGTTCGACGAGATCGAGGGAGAGTGGCTGGCCGCCATGGGCCAGAACCCCCTGGAGCTCGACTACTTCGTCGGCGTGGCCCGCGCCCTGACCGGCACCGGCCAGGAGGAGCGCGCCCGCCTGCTGCTCGAGATGCTCGACGAGCAGCTCCGCGAGAGCGGACACTGGGACCTGCGCCGGAAGCTGTTGCAGCGCGCCGGCTCCCTTCTCCTCCCGCCCGAGAAGCTCCACTCCTCCATCCTCGCCACCCTGAAGCGCCTCTACGGAAACCGCTCGATCTACCAGGGGCTCGCGGACGCCGTCGGCCTCCAGCGCGCCACCCACGACATCCCCAAGACCTGGGAGAAGGTCGAGAAGCTCGAGAGCCTGCTCGCCTTCGACGTCGGCACCGTCGTGGCCATGGAAGGCAAGGGCGTCGGCCGCATCGCGGAAGCGAACCTCGGGCTGGAGAGCTTCAAGGTCGACTTCGAGCGCATCAAGGGCATGACGGTCGGCTTCAAGGCCGCGGCCAAGCTGCTGCAGCCGCTGTCGCCGGAGCACGTGCTGCGGCGCAAGCTGGAGGACCGCGCGGCGCTCTCCGCGCTCAAGCCGCCGGAGCTGCTCCAGGCGACCCTCCAGAGCTACGACCGGCCGCTGACCGCCGGCGAGATCCGCGAGATCCTGAACGGCATCGTCACCGAGTCGCAGTGGACCTCCTGGTGGTCCGCGGCGCGCAAGCACGGCCACGTGGTCGCGACCGGCACGGGCAGCCGCCAGACCTACCGCTGGGCGGACAGCAGCTCGGACGCGGTCGAGACGCTCTGGAAGGCGTTCGAGAAGGCCGATCCGCGCAAGAAGATCGAGCGCCTGAAGCGCGACGGCGCCCGCGATCCCGGCCTGCGCGCGCGCATGGCGGAGAACCTGGAGGAGGTTGCCGACCGCCTGGCCGGCCAGGATCCCGGCCTGGCCTTCGAGATCTGGTTCGCCCTGGAGCGCACCGGCGGCGCGCCCGAGGACGTGGACTGGTCGCCGGAGGAGCTCCTCCTCCAGCGCGATCCCACGCGGCTCTTCGCCGGCATCGAGGACCGGCTGCTGCGCGAGCGCGCCTACACCATGGTGCGCGAGCGGCGGGAGGACTGGCCCGACGTCTATCGCGGCGCCATGAACAAGGAGACCGATCCCCGCGCCCTCGACCTGCTCGCCGACGGGCTCCGGGATTCGACGGCGGGAGGGCTCAGGGAGCTGGAGCGCTTCTACGACACCCTGTTCGCCCAGCCGCACCGCTACCCTGCGGCTTTCACCTGGCTGGCCGAGCGCGCCGCGGTCGACGAGACGATGCGCGCCCGCAACCCTCTGCGCCTGCTGCAGCAGATCCTCGGCGCTCCGGCGCGCGACGAGTTCGCGGCCTACCGCCTCCGCCTCCTGGCGCTGGCCGAGTCCGGCGGCACGGTGCCCCGCCTCCTGACCCATCTCACGCACGACCAGGCGGCCCAGGCCGAAGACGCAGTGCAGCGCAGCTCCAACCTGGAGCCCTTCATGCGCGAGCAGCTCGTCAACGCGATCCAGCTCCGCTTCCCGGCGCAGCGCAAGGACAGCGGCCCGGCGGCGTTCTATGCCACGACCGAGTCGATCGAGGCCAAGCAGGCCGAGCTGCACCGGATCATGACGGTCGAGGTGCCGGCGAACCGCAAGGCGATCGAAGAGGCCCGCGCCATGGGCGACCTGCGCGAGAACTTCGAGTACAAGTCGGCGCGGCAGCGGCACGAGTACCTGAATGCCCGCGCCGCGGCGCTCAATGCCGACCTGGCGCGGGCGCGGCCGATCGAGACCGCGAACATGGACGTCGCCGAGGTGCGCGTCGGCACCAGGGTGCGCCTGTCCGGCAAGGAAGGAAGCCGGGTGATGACCATCCTCGGCCCCTGGGAGAGCAAGCCGGAGGAGGACGTCCTGTCCTACGAGTCGGAGCAGGCCATGAGCCTGCTGGGCAAGAAGGTGGGCGACGAGATCGGCCTCGCCGGCGAAACCTGGCGGATCGAAGCGATCGAACCCTGGAGGTAGATCCCATCCCCCCTCTCCCCGACCCTCTCCCCCGCCTGCGCGGGGGAGAGGGAGACCGGATCAAACTCCCTGCGACAGCTCGACCGTCTGCAACCTGTAGCGGAGCACGACGCTCGAGCCGTCGGCCAGCAGCAGGCCGAGGTCCGAGTACTGCGCCAGGAGCTCGCGCCCCTGGGGGCTCTGGGCCGAGACGCGGGTCGCGGGGATCTCCCCCTCGAGCCCCTTCTGCACCCAGACGTCCCCGTCGCCCACCTCCCGCCAGACGAACTCCCGGCCGGCCACCTGGCTGGTGGTCTGCGGCAGCACGAGAGGCAGGTCGGCCGCGGGCTCGACCGTGACGACCTCGACCAGGGCAGGCCGCGGCATCAGGTTCTGATCCAGCACGACCTTGTGCTCGATCCCGCTGCGCAAGAGGAACAGGCTGAGCACCAGGGGGACGGCCACGGCCGCGGCGGCGCGCAGCGACGGCCCGCTCGGCAGGTTGAAGAGGTACGACACGACATTGCCGGCGAAGGCGGGCTCCGGCCGCCGCGTCGCGGCGGCCTCGGCCCGGACCCGCGTTGAAAGTCCCGGCGGGGGTGCGACCCTTTCCAGGCGCCAGACCCCGCTGACGGTACGCTGCATGGACTGGAAGCGGTCGCGGCAGTCGGCGCAGGAGGCGAGGTGACCCTCGATCTCCCGCGATTCGTGGAACGCGGCCTCTCCGTCCAGGTATGCGGAAAGCTGTTCGGACGACAGATGGCGAATCATGTTCAAGTCTCCAAGAGGGTCCGGAGCTGATCACGGCCGCGGGCGATCCGCGAGCGTACCGTGCCGATCCGGACTCCCAGAACGTCGGCGATTTCCTCGTAGGAGAGCCCTTCGATGTCCCGCAGGACGACGACCTCCCGGAACACCTGCGGCAGATGGGTCAGCGCCTGTTCCACCCGGCGCTTGTCATCCGCGGCGACCGCCAGCTCCTCCGGCCCTCGCGACGGGTCGGCATAGACGGCGACGCCCTCTCCCGATTCCTCGCCGATCGGCTGCGTCGGCGGATGCCAGCGGGAGAGCCGGTCGCGGCAGTGGTTCACCGCGATCCGGAAGATCCAGGTCTTCAGGGTGGAACGACCCCCGAAGCTCCCGAGGTGCCGGAAGACGCGCAGGAAGATCTCCTGCGTGAGGTCGGCAGCCTCCTCGCGGTTGCCCGCGAGTCGGTAGGAGAGGTTGTAGACCATGTCCTCGAACCGGTTGTACACCTCGTTGAAGGCGCGATCGTCGCCGTAGCGGTGGCGTTCGGCCAGCTCGAGGTCGACGTCGAGGTCACGGACGACTGCGGAAACCGTGGCTACCCCCACCGGGTCCTCCCAGGATGCGTGCGCGAGCATCCTTCTCTACTGTGTAAGACGGTGTTCCGGGCTCAAAAGTTCCCGGAGGTAAAGTTTACACCCGGGGAGGGGAAAGGACCAAAAGGACTTCAAGGACCAAAAGGACCCGGATCCGGTCCGGAAGCCCTTTCCGTCCTTTCAGCCCTCACTTCGCCGTCTTCACCGCCGGCCCCGCCTCGCCCTGCTCCTCGCCGTAGTACGCCAGCAGTCCCTTGACCACGGCTTCGGAGACCTTCTGACGGTAGGCGCGGGTCTGCACCAGGCGGCGGTCCTCGTCGTTGGCGAGGTTGCAGACCTCCAGCAGCATTTTGGCGGGCACGGAGTTGTAACGGAGCACCGCGGGCACCCAGGCGCTCTTGTTGCGGATGATCTTGTCGCGCACCGGCTTGAACGGATGCACCTGCAGGCCGTGCGCATGGAACGCGGCGATCACCTCCTTGGCCAGCTCGCGGGAGAGGCCCTCGCTCTCCACCCGCTGCTGCCAGGGGAAGCTCACCTGCGGGGCCTCCTGCACCTCCCTGCGCGAGGTGTAGACCGCGCCGCTCTTGCTGTAGGTGCCGTCCCGTTTCTCGGCCGATGGGATGTAGGCCATGGCGCCGCGCAGCGACGGATGGAGCGAGTCCGCGTGGATCGAGAGGAAGACCACCTTCTGCGGGTCCCGGCTCTCCTTGACCGTCTTGCGGTAGACGCTGTTCGCCAGGTACCAGCGCAGGTTCGTGCCCACCCGGGCGTCCTCGATCGGGTACGGCGGCGTGGTCAGCACGGCATGGCGGCGGGAGAATGGCAGCACGTCCGCCTCCTGGACCTTGAAGTCCGAGCCGTCGCGCGTGGTCACCACCACCCTGGCCTCGGTCTGCGTCTCCAGCAGGCGCTTCACCCGCATCGCGATGTCGTAGACGTAGGTGCTCTCCCAGACGCCGCCCATGGCCGCGCCCGAGTCCTGGCCGCCGTGGCCGGCGTCGAGCACCACCGTGATCCCGGCCAACCCGCGCGCCTTGACCTGGTTGCTGAACTGGGCGCTGGCCCGCAGGCTGGCCTCGTACTCCAGCCGGCGCGGATGGCCCTCGGGCAGGAACTCGGGCTGCAGCACGTCGAACGGGATCTTGACGCGGTAGCCGATCGGCATGTCGGTCACGTCCACCACGCCGCTGCGCCGGGCGATCTCGATGGCGAGCTGGTTCACGTCCTGGGCATGGACGCGGCCGGTGAACCGCACCACCACGCTGGAGTACAGCGCCTCCCCCGGCCGCAGCCGGTAGACCGCGTACTCGCCGTCGCCGTCCTTGCCGTAGGTCAGGTGATAGGGGATCTCCGGCACCGGCAGCACCGCCTTGAACGCCGGCCGCAGCAGCTCGGACGGGATCACCACGGCCGTGCCGCGCGGCACGTCGTCGTCCAGCAGCTCGTTGTACTCGCGGATGGCGCGGAAGTTCTCCCCCGTGCCCGTGAACCAGAGGGAGACCTGCCACAGGCTCTCGCGCTGCATGGCCCCGACACCCTGCGCCTCGTGCTTCCAGCCGTCCGCCTGGCCGCTGTCCTTGGGGAAGAGCGCCTTCACCAGCTTGAGATGCCACTCCTGGGAGAGCAGGTCGAACGGGATGCGGTAGCGCATCCCGGCGACGAGGGCGGTGGAACCGGAGCTGTTGTTCGCTTCCAGCACCTGGGGAGAGAGGCGGGAGTCGCCGCACAGCCGGCGGGTGAAGGCGAAGAGGCCCTCCCCCTTCTGGGGCACGGCTTCGAGGAAGATCCCGTCCCTCTCCGTGAGCGTGCCGACGAGGCCGCCGCCGAGGTCCACCCGGAGCGCGCGCGGAGCCGTGAGCCGGCTGTCGAGCGCCGGCGAGGCCGCGGGGACGATGGACAGCGCCGCGAGCACGGCCAGCACCCAGGCCCTCATGCCGTCAAAAGGCTGTCCCTTCCCCAAGCCGCCCGGAACGTGGGCGCCAGCCGGAAGCTCCCCTGGAGCTCGAAGGCCCGCGCGGCGCGGAAGACCACGGCCTCCTCGAACGGCCGGCCCATGAGCTGGAGCGACAGCGGCAGGCCGCGGTCGTCCAGCCCCGAGGGAACCGAGACGGCGGGCAGGCCGGTGAGGGAAGCCGGGGTGGTGAAGATGTCGGAGAGATACATGGCGAGCGGATCGTCCGTCTTCTCGCCGATGCCGAACGCCGCGCCCGGAGCCGTCGGGGTCGCCACCACGTCGGCCTTTTCGAGCGCCGCGTGCAACTCCTGGCGCATCCGCTCGAGAACGCCGCGGGCTTTCCCGTAATAGGCCTGGTAGTAGCCGGACGACAGCGCGAACGTGCCGAGCATGATGCGGCGCTTGACCTCCGGCCCGAAGCCTTCGCTCCGGCTCGCCAGATAGAGATCGAGCAGGTTGTCCGCCGGCTCCGCCCGCCGGCCGTAGCGCACGCCGTCGAAGCGCGCCAGGTTGGCGCTCGCCTCGGACGTGGCGATCACGTAGTAGACCGCGACGGCCGCGTCCAGGCTGGGCACCGAAACCTC
>JBJMGZ010000597.1:0-6699 GCA_045807605.1 Thermoanaerobaculia bacterium
GGGCCGGGCGGTCACCACGTCGGGGATCATGATCTCGCCGACGTTGACATGCAAGCGGGCCTGCCGCTCGGCCTCGGGCGGGAGCTGTCCCTGCCCTCCGAGCCCGGTGCGCAGCAGGTCGCGCTGGGTCACCAGCCCCACCAGGTTGCCGGCGCTGTCCACCACCGGAGCGTGGCGGATGTTGCGGTCGTCCATCAGGTTGGTGACGGTCTCCAGATCATCCTCGAGACCCACCGCGAACACTCCGGGGGTCATCAGGTCGCGCACTTGCAGGCGGATCATGGCCACTCCTCCTTCGGTCCTGGGCCACAGTGACACAGCCGTCCGCCCCCGTCACCACCCGCCCGAGCGGGGAAGCCCACCCGATCAGCTAGTTGCAGAGCCCCCATAGAGGGACATGATCACCCGCGGGCCGGGCACCTCGAAGCGGTCGAGCGTTTCGATGCGGAAGCCGGCCTCGCGCAGCAGACGGTCGGGCTCGCGGTTCAGGTGGCAGCCTCCGGCCAGCCGTCTCTGGATCGGGTCCAGCCGGTCCTGCCAGCGGGAGATCCGCGGATCGTCCGAGCGCCCGTGCTCGACGAAGCGGAACGTTCCGCCGGGGCGGAGCACCCGCCGCGCCTCGGCGAGGGCCTTCTTCGCGTCCGGGATGGTGCAGAGCGAGAACGACGAGATGACCTCGTCCACGGAGCCGTCCGGGAGCGGGATGGCCTCCGCGGTCCTGCCGGTTCGCTCCACGGGGAAGTGCGCCCGCTCGATCGCCGCACGGGCGATCCTCCAGGCCGCGTCGGCGGGCTCGACCGCGTAGAGCTTCCGCACCCGGGAAGAGAGGTGCGGGAGGTTGAGGCCCGAGCCGAACCCGATCTCCAGGACCTCCCCCTCCGCCCCGCCCAGGTACTGCGACCGCACCTCCTCGAACTCCTGCGCTCGCAGGGCGGCGTGAACGAAGTAGGGGAGGATGCGGTCTTTCCAGAGCGCCATATGGGAGAATGATCGCAGAACCATGCTCCAGTGTCCCGGCTGTTCTGCCTCGCTCGGCGCGAGCGACAACACCTGCCCGATTTGCGGCATGCCGGTGGAAGGGACCCTTGCGCCGACGCTGGTCGACGGCTGGGGTCCGCGCCCGCTCCGGGTCCCGAGGAAAGAAGAAGATGCCCCCGACTTCACCGCCGACGACCTTCTCGCGGGCCGCTACCGCGTGGTCGGGCTCCTGGGCCGGGGCGGCATGGGCGAGGTCTACCAGGTCGAGGACCTCAAGCTCGGCCAGACCGTCGCCCTGAAGTTCCTTCCGGAGCGGCTGGCCAGGAATGGGGCGGCCCTGGCGCGCTTCCACCGCGAGGTGCGCTTGGCCCGCCAGGTGTCCCATCCCAACGTCTGCCGGGTCTTCGACGTGGGCGAGGCGCGAGGCCGGCCTTTCCTCTCCATGGAGTTCATCGAGGGAGAGGACCTGTCCTTCCTCCTGCGGCACGGGGGCCCTTTGGCCAGGGACAGGACGGTCGAGATCGCCTATCAGCTCTGTGCCGGGCTGGCGGCGATCCACGACGCGGGCGTCTTGCACCGGGACCTCAAGCCGTCGAACGTGATGATCGACGCCCGCGGCCGGGCGCGCATCACCGACTTCGGAGTCGCGGCGCTGGCCGGCGAGATGGGTCCGGGGCATGCGCGGGCCGGTACGCTGGCCTACATGGCCCCGGAGCAGATGGCGAACGGGGATGTGAGCGCGCAGAGCGATCTCTACTCGCTGGGCCTGGTGCTCTACGAGATCTTCACCGGCCGGCGTGCGTTCGAGGCCCACGGCTCGGCCGGTTCAGGGTCGCGCCCCCGCATGGCGGCACCCTCCGCTCTGGTGGTGGACCTCGATCCCTCGACCGATAGGACCATCCTCCGTTGCCTGGAGCGGGATCCCCGGGACCGGCCGCCTTCGGCCATGGCCGTGGCGCTGGCCCTCCCTGGAGGGAACCCGATGGCGGCGGCCCTGGCGGACGGCGAGGTGCCCTCGCCCGAGATGGTCGTCTCGGCTCCGGGCTTCGACAGGTTGCGGCCCGCGGTGGGAGCGGCCTGTCTGGCCGGCGTCGCCGGCCTGCTCCTGGCGCTCGTGCTCCTTTCCGATGGGTTCATGGCCCATCGCCAGGTTCCTCTCCCGCATCCTCCGGCCGTGCTCGCGGCCAGGACGCGGGCGCTCCTCGACCGGCTGGGGTATCCCGATCCCCCTGCGCAGAGCGCGTATGGGTTCGAGGTCCAGGAGCCGGGAAGCGGCCGCGGCGTGCCCCGCTTCCGGTTCTGGTACCGGGAGAGTCCGCAGCCTCTGAGGCCGGCTGGCCCGAGCGTGATGCCGGCCGATCCTCCCCTCACCCTTCCGGGAGAGGTGTCTGTCCTCCTCGACACGGAAGGGAGGCTGCTCGGCCTGGAAGCCGTGCCGCGTCGGAGCCCTCCGGCGGCGAGGCCCGGATCGCCACCCGATTGGCCGGCGCTGCTCAGGGCGGCCGGCTTCGATCCGGCCCGGACCGTTGCAGCCCCGCCGCTCCGGATTCCGCGGGTGTTTGCCGACGGGCGGTCGGCCTGGGTGGGAAGACGGCCCGGGCTCCCGCCGCCGGCGGTCCGGATCGAGGCGGCCTCCTACGAGGGCCGGCCCGTGTCCTTCCAGGTCCTCGGGGTTTCGGAGGGCTTCCTCTCCCCGGCGATGAGCCTGCCCGCGACGAGAGGCATGTCCTTCTCTCT
Organism: Thermoanaerobaculia bacterium; assembly: GCA_045807605.1. GTDB lineage: Bacteria > Acidobacteriota > Thermoanaerobaculia > Multivoradales > UBA5704 > DATMER01. The sequence continues at coordinate 2,716 of JBJMGZ010000597.1, forward strand.
CCCGGCTCTGGCGGTTCCGCTGCTCTTCCTGCTCATCCTGCTCCTCACCCGGGGTCACCTGCGTCTGGGCCTCGGCGACCTGAACAGCGCCTGGCGGCTGGCCATCTTTCTGTTCTCGATCTCGCTGCTGAGCTGGCTGCTCGCCGCGAAGGGGCTGCCGACCTGGAATGAGCTCGTCGTCCTTTCCGCCGGCGCAGCGATCTACTGGTGCCTTTACATGGCCGTCGAGCCCCTTGTGCGCCGGCGCTGGCCCGCGAAGATCATCTCGTGGAAGCGGCTGCTGGCCGGGCATATCCGCGATCCGAGGGTGGGCCGGGACCTGCTCGTGGGCTCTCTGCTCGGTCTGGGAATCGCCCTGGTCTACGCCATGGAGGTCCTGATCCCGGGCTGGGCCGGAGATCAGCCACGCTTCCGGCTCATCGATTCCAACAGCCTGCTGGGTGCGCCCGGCGTCATGCGGCAGCTCTGCGTGAATCTGGAAGCGGTGTTCAGCGGGAGCATCGGCATCGTGGCGATCTTCCTCGTCCTCCACCGGATCCTGCGCCGGGAGAGCTGGGCCTTGAGCTTGCTGACGATCTTCTACACCGGCGTGATGGTCGTGCTGAGCCATAGCCCCTGGCTCTGGCTCGGCTGCCTGGCAGCCGTCCTCAAGGCAGCCCTCTTCCTTTTCATCTGGCTGCGTTTCGGCCTGCTCGTCGACCTGGTCACACGCATGATCTTCCTCCTGGTTCTCTCCTATCCCCTCACTTCCGATCCCGCGGCCTGGTACCGGGGCACCTCCCTGTTCGTGGTGCTCGCCGTGACCGGCCTGGCAACCTACGGTTTCGCGATGTCGACCGCGGGCCGGCCTCTTCTGCGGGAGGTCTCGGACGGCTGAAGGGTCCCGTGCTAGCATCCCTCGCTTTGGGACCCCCTTCGATGCCGCCCGCCCTGCGCCTTCCGCTCCGCATCCTGCTCGCCGCCTGCCTGGCGGCGATGCCCGCGCTGGCTCGGCCACGGGCGCGCGATCTCGGAATCCCGTTCAACGGCACGCCGGGGCCGCTCAACGCGATCACCGACGTCCAGGGGGTCGAGGTGGGGCACACGACCCTCGTGGAGGGGGAGGCGGTGCGCACCGGGGTGACCGTGATCTTTCCCCGCGGCAAAGCCTCTCCCGATCCGGTGTTCGCCGGCTGGTACACCCTGAACGGCAACGGCGAGATGACCGGGACCACCTGGATCGAGGAGGGCGGCTTCCTCGAAGGGGCGGTCTTCCTGACCAACACCCACAGCGTGGGCACGGTGCGCGACGCCTCGATCGAGTGGTGGCTGCGCCGCTTCCCCGAGGATGCCCGCGACGCCAACTTCAGCCTGCCCGTGGTCGCCGAGACCTGGGACGGCTTCCTCAACGACATCTTCGGCTTCCACGTCAGGAAGGAGCACGTCTTCCAGGCCATGGACGGCGCAGTCTCCTCCACGTCTGGCGCGGTCGCCGAAGGGAACGTGGGTGGCGGCACGGGGATGATCTCGTACGGCTTCAAGGGCGGGATCGGGACCTCGTCCCGCCGGCTGAGCGCGGAAGAGGGGGGCTACGCCGTCGGGGTGCTGGTCCAGTCCAACCATGGCCGGAGGAATCGACTGACCGTCGCGGGTGTTCCGGTGGGGAAGGAGATCCCCGACCTCCTGCCGGAGCCGGGGAAGCATGCCGACGGGGAGGGGTCGATCATCGTGATCGTGGCGACCGACGCGCCGCTCCTGCCCATGCAGCTCGAGCGGCTGGCCCGGCGCGCGGCCCTGGGCATCGGCCGTGCCGGCGGCGCCGGCGAGAACACGTCGGGGGACATCCTCCTGGCGTTCTCCACGGCCAATCCCGGCGTCGCGAGATCGGAAGGACCCACCCGTCTCACCATGCTGCCCAACGACCGCCTGGACCCGCTGTTCTGGGCCACGGTCGACGCGACCGAGGAGGCGATCGTCAACGCGATGATCGCGGCGGAGACGATGAAGGGGGCCGGCGGCAACACCGTGTACGCCCTCCCTCACGATCGCCTCCGGGAGATCTTGAAGAAACACCACCGGCTCCAGCCCTAGAGCCACTCACATCGACACGGAGACGTCATGAAACAGCTTTCCGCCCTCTTTGCCACCGCCCTGCTGGCCGCTCTGCCGGCCGTTGCGCAGGACCAGCCGAAGGCCGATCCCGGCCGGCCCAAGGCGCAGGCTCCAGCCGAGGTTCCGGCCCAGCAGGCGCCGGTCCAGGCTCCGGCTCAAGGTACTGCCGCCCAGGGCCAGAAGCCCGCCGCCCTCCAGGACCGCGCCAGCTACATCATCGGCCTGAACCTCGGCCAGTCGCTCAAGGCCCAGGACGTTCCCGCGAACCCGGAGTTGATCATCCAGGGCCTGCGCGACGGCCTCGGCGGCGCCAACCCCCTCCTCACCCCCGAGGAGATCCAGGCCGCCATGCAGGAGTTCCAGCAGCAGCTCATGACGCAGCAGCAGGCCAAGCGCCAGGCCGCGGGCGAGAAGAACATGAAGGAGAGCCAGGCGTACCTGGACCAGAACAAGGCCAAGCCGGGCGTCAAGGTCACGGCGAGCGGCCTCCAGTACGAGGTGGTGAAGGAGGGGAGCGGCGAGTCTCCCAAGGCGACCGACAAGGTCACGGTCCACTACCGCGGCACGCTGCCCGACGGTACCGTGTTCGACAGCTCCTATGACCGCAACGAGCCGGCGACCTTCCCGGTCAACGGCGTCATCCCGGGCTGGGTCGAGGCGCTGCAGCTCATGAAGCCGGGCGCGAAGTACCGGCTCGTCATCCCGCCCGCGCTGGCCTATGCCGAGCGCGGAGCCGGCGGCGAGATCGGCCCCAACCAGGTCCTCATCTTCGACGTCGAGCTGCTCTCGATCGACAAGACGCCGGCCCCGGCCGAGGGTCAGAAGCCGCCCGCGAAGGGCAACGAGCCCCCGCCGCCGGCCGAGGGCGAGAAGCCGCCCGCGCAGTAATGCATACCCTCGGGTGAGGCTCTCCTTCACCCCGCCTCCGGCTCTCCCAGGCCGGAGCTCAACCAGAACGGGTCGTCGCGGTGCCTGGTCCAGACCGGACGGGTGCCGCAGTTTTCCACGAAGATCGCGAGCTCGCTCCAGCGCGAATGGAGGCCGGTCCAATCCGAGAAGCCGAGCCGCCACAGGGAGGCGCTACGGCAGGCCACGCCCTCGTCCCCGGCTTCGTGCCACTGCGCCGCCGCAGCGCGGGTGAGCCGCTTCGAGACCCCGGCAGGGTAGTCGGGGGGAAACCCCGCCTCCGCGATGCCTTCGGGCGTCGATACGTCGACGACCACTCCTTCCCAACTCAGCTCCACGAGGCGGGGACGATAGGCCGGCTGGAGGTCCTCCACTTCGATTCCGGCGAGCTTGAAGAGGTCTCGGGCGATCCCCCGTGCCACGGGAAGGCTGCAGCAGCAGTAGAGAGCCGGGAACTCCACGGTGTTCCACCGGCGGTCGCCGGCCATCTGGCTGAAGGAGGCGTCGAGCGGGTCGTCCCATCCGGCGCGGACGACCCGGTAGAGGGTCCCCCCGGGGTGTTTCAGGGTACGGCGGCTCATGCCTGGTAGGCGAGGGCCGCTTCGTAGCGCTCAGCGACCTCGGCCATCCGGCCGCGGAAGATCCAATCCAGCCCGCTCTCCTCGCCGAATAGGGCCGCCTTCCGCCGCAGGACATGCGGAAGCCGTTCCGGTTTGAAGAGGCTCACCAAGCGCCGGAGCGCGGCTTCGGTCTCGACGAGGACGGCCATGCGGTCGGCGGGGATCTCGTGGCTGCCCCGCTCCCACCTCCGGATGGTCTCGCCGGAGACGCCGAAAGCCCGGCCGAGCTGGTCGTAGCTCAGGGCGAGCTGCGCCATCAGGCGCCGCAGGATGTCGCGGCCCCGCCCCAGGCCCTCGGCGGCCAGGAGCACCTCGAAGACCACGGTGTTGTAGAGGGTCAGGAGCTCCCGCTCCAGGTCCAGGGAGG
>JBJMGZ010000598.1:0-4897 GCA_045807605.1 Thermoanaerobaculia bacterium
GGGCCGTTGCCCAGAGGTCGGCCGCGAGATGCATGACCTCGGTGTGAAGAGGCAGATAGTCTGCGAGCGTCGCGAATTCATCCAGCCTGACCAGACTGGTACGTGCCTGCTTCGTACCTTTGTACCGGGCCAGGTGGAACAGCTTGCGCCGAAGCTCGTAATCGGTGATCTCCGGGACGACGACCTGGAACATCCCCACGCTGAGCAAGTTTCTGAGCCAGCGCGCGACAGGAGCATTGTCAGGGTGATCGGGATGACAAACCTTCCCCAGGATTCCGGAGTCCAGGACCAGGCGCATGGAGACCTAATCGTCGCGCCGGCCCAGCTCTGCCTGAAGAACTGGCCAGAAATCCTTGTCGTGGCCAGTCGGGTCAGCCTCCCACTCGCGGAGGAGAGCGGCCAACCGCCGGTAACGTTCCCGGCGAACCTCATCCGAATCCGCGAGGGATCCGCGTTTCACCGGTTGCTCCTGGGGGCGTGCCTGGGCAGATTTCACGTTCCGTGTCTCCTGCAAGCGTCCGCGACCGTACCGCCTGCGGGTCAAGTATACCCGGAATCCGCGCCGCCCGCTGCCTGCGATATCATCCGCCCATGCCTATCACCGTCGCCACCTGGAACGTCAACGGCATCCGCGCCCGGGAGGCGCAGTTCCTGGAATGGGTCGGGCGCGACCGGCCCGACGTCATCTGCCTGCAGGAGATCAAGGCGTCTCCGGACAAGCTGTCCGAGACCGTGTGCAACCTCGACGGCTACTGGTGCTACTGGCACGGCGCCGGCGGGTATTCGGGAGTCGGGCTCAACCTGCGGCGCGATACGTTCCCGGAGGAGCCTCGCTTCAGCCATCCCTCGTTCGACCATGAGACCCGCATCGTCACGGCCGATGTCGGGGAACGACTTGCCGGAGTCACTTTCGCCTCGGTCTACGTGCCCAACGGAGGCAAGGACTACGAGGCCAAGCTCCGCTTCCTGGATGCGATGCGGGATTACGCCGCGGGCTTGGAGTCCGAGGGCCGGCGGCTCGTGCTCTCCGGCGACCTGAACGTCGCGCTCACCGACCGCGACGTCCATCCGAAGGAGCGCAAGCCGGGGATCATCGGCCAGCGCTCCGAGGAGCGGGACCTGCTGGCACGGGTGATCTCCCGCGGGCTGGTCGACGTCGGCCGCGCGCTCGATCCGGAGAATGAGAACCTGTTCACCTGGTGGGCGCCATGGCGCAACATGCGCCAGCGCAACATCGGGTGGCGGATCGACTACATCCTCGCCAGCCTCCCGCTCGCCGAGCGCGCCACGGCTTCACGGGTGCTCGCCGAGGTCGGGACCAGCGATCACGCGCCGGTCCTGGCCACCTTCGAGCTGCCCACCTGACGCGGTCCGCCGGCCGCGGCGCAGACCCGGTTCCGCCCGTCGGCCTTGGCGCGGTAGAGGGCGCGGTCGGCCGCTTCGACCAGGTCTTCCATCCGCTGGCCGGGCGCCGGAATCATCGACGCCACCCCGACGCTCGCGGTGACTCGGATCGAGAGACCCTCGATCCCCTCGCGGAGCTGCTCCGCCACCAGCAGCGCACCGTCGAGATCGGTATCGGGGAGCAGGATCGCGAGCTCCTCGCCGCCGTAGCGCGCCACCAGGTCCGAGTGCCGGCCCAGGCTGCCGGAGAGATACCGCGCCACCATCTGCAGGCAGCGGTCCCCCTCGCCATGACCCCGCGTGTCGTTGAGGAGCTTGAAGTGGTCCAGGTCGAGCAGCGCGAAGGCGAGCGGCGAGCGGCTCCGGCGCGAGCGGCCCCACTCGTCGTCGAGCACGAGCTGCAGCCGGCGGCGGTTCGCCACTCCGGTGAGCGCGTCCTTGAGCGACAGCTCTTCCAGGCGCTCGTTGGCGACCTCCAGTTCGTCGTGGGCACGCTGCAGCTCGGCGACCGTGCGCCGCAGCTCGCGGGTCTGGTCCGCGACCCGCGCCTCCAGCGCGGCCGCGCGCCGGCTCAGCGTCCGGCTGCGCAGCCAGGCATAGCCGCGCACTGCGGCGAGAGCCAGGACGAGGCCGAGCACGAGCGCCCAAGCGGTCCGGTACCAGGGCGGCAGCACGCGGAACGGCCAGGAGGTCTCCGGACCCGTCTCGCCGCTGGGTCCGACGGTGCGCGCGCGGAAGGTGTAGCCGCCCGGCGGCAGGCGGGTGAGCTCGGCGAACGGCTCGGCGGCCGGGGCTCCCCAGCCCGGGTCCAGGGGATCGAGCCGCGTCTGATAGCGCAGGCCGGCGCGGAAGGAGAGCGGCGCGACCTCGATCCGCAGCCGGCGCGTGTCGGGCCCGAGCACCGGCGCGCCGGCAAAAGAGATCTCCTTGCCCGCGACCGTCACCCGCGCCAGACGGGGGGCCGGCAGCGGTATCCCCATCCGCCGGAAGCTCCCCTCGTAGCGGAAGAGCCCGCCGTCGCCGCCCAGCCAGACCACGCCGTCCGGCTCGGCAACGATCGTCTCGATCCCGCGCGCCGGCACCTCGACCAGCGTCGCCTGCCGGCCCTCCCGGCGCCGGACGACGGAGACCGGCCGGGTGTTGCGCCAGAGGTTCCCCCCGGCATCCTCGGCCAGGGTGTAGAAGCGGCCGGTCAGGCCGGCCAGGGCAGGCTCTTCCAGCAGTCGGCCCCGGGCTTCGTCGAGGCGCAGCAGCCGGTCCTCCAGAGCGACCAGGATCCCTCCGCTCACGGCGAAGGGACGGGCGCCGAAGCTGTCCGGCACGGGCCGCATTCGCGGCGGTCCCAGCCGCCCCAGCCGTCCCGAGCTGGGCCAGCCCCGCGGCAGCTCCACCCGGACGAGACCGTCGAACTCCGTGCCGCACCAGAGCACGCCGCCGGATTCGACCAGCGTCCGCACCTCCCGCGGCGCGCCTTCGATCGTCCCCTCGTGCCTCCAGACCGAACCTTCCTTCCGGATCGCCTCGAGCCCGTCCTCGGTTCCCACCCAGACCCGCGCGGGATCAGCCGGCGACGGGGCGAGCAGGTAGACCGTGCGCTGGCCGACGCCCGGCAGCAGGCGGGGCGCGCCGCCGCCCTGGATCACGTAGAGCCCGTAGGCGGTCCCGGCGAGCAGGTCGTCCCCCCGCGAGAGCAGGCTCCAGCCCGAGGCCGGCAGGCCGGGCACGGCGCGCATGCGCAGCGCGCCCGATTGCCCGCCGGAGCGGAACACTCCCGCCGAGGTGGCGGCCCAGAGCTCGCCGCGGTGCCGCGCCACGTGGTAGACGCTCCCCTTGAGCCCCGACCGGGCGTCCAGGACCGACAGCGGCGACGCCACGTCCACCCGCGCGAGCCCGTTGTTGAGGGCGAGCCAGAGCGAGCCCTCGGGGTCGACGGCGATGCCGTTGACGAAGTCGTCGGCCAGCCCCGAGGCCGTGTCGATCACCTGGTCCACGGCGCCGTCGGGCAGCAGCAGCAGCGCTCCTCCCAGGACCGACCCGAGGACCCAGCGGCCGTCGTCCAGCCGCTCGCCTTCGAGCAGCTTGTTCTCCACGGCCCAGCGCGAGGCCTCCGGCGCGAACGGCTCGGCCAGCCCGCCGCGGAAGAGGAACAGCCCCTCCCCGCGCACGGAGATCAGCAGCGCGTCGCGGTCCGCCGGCAGGAGCTGGTCGATGCGGCGGCCACGGAACAGCTCGCCTCCCGGCACCGGCTGGATCTGCGTGCCGGCCAGCCGGGAGAGTCCCTCTCTCGTCCAGACGTAGACCGTCTCCCCGACCGGAAAGATCGCCGTGTAGGGACGGTCGCCCGGGAACGTGGCCACGGTGCGGACCGTCTCGCCGTCCCAGAGCAGGAGCCAGCGGCTGGTCAGAAAGGCGAAGCCTTCCGGCGTGGGCAGGACCCGCAGCACCTGCCCCAGCTTCCTCTGGCCCGGGGCCAGGAGCCCCGTGAGCGAGACGTAGCGGAGCGCGCCGCCCTCGTCCGCCTTCAGGTAGCCGATCTCGTCCACCCCGCCCACCGCCACCCGTCCGGCCGCATCGGCGGCCACGGAGAAGGCGGTGCGCGCCGCGCCGATCTCGACGAGCCGCCACCAGGCCCCGTCGTGGATCAGGATGCCGCCGAGATTGGCGATGTAGAGGGTCCCCTGCGGATCGCGGGCGATGCCGAAATTCTGGGTCTCCGCCTCGGGCAGCGAGGGGAAGTAGGGCTGGATCAGGGGGAAGCCGCGCTCCTGCGCAGCTCCAGCGCCGGCTCCCGCAAGAGGGAGCAGGACGAGAGCACCGGCAACGAGGACTGCGGTACGGCTCAGCATGGGCGATTCGTGTCTCTCCTACCTGTGCCGCGGACCGGAAAAGCATTTCTTCAGCACCGGCTTCGAGAGGCGCGGGATGGAGCAATTCCCTGAAACGGATATACTTGGGCGACGATCCCTGGTCCCGGTCCGACGCGGAGGTCCCGAGCGAAATGCGAGCGCTGCTTCTCAAGGAGGCGTCCGTCTGCCAGGCTGTCCTGGAAGAGGCGCTGCGTGAGCGCGGGCACGAGCTCGCGGTCACGGACGATCCTTCCGAGGCTTTCGCGCGCCTGCGGCCGGAGCCCCATCCCTTCCTCGTCCTCTGGCGGACGGACCCGGCGGAGACCGTCGAGCTCTGTCGACTCGCGCGCGGGTTGCCCCATGCCCGGCACGGCATGGTCCTGGTCGTGACCCGGGACGGCAGCCCGGCGCATGCGCGGGCGCTGATGGAGGCCGGGGCCGACGACTGGCTGATCGAGCCGGTCGATGCCGAGCTGCTGCGGCTGCGCCTGCGCATGGCGGAGCGCCGGCTCGCCGACCTGGCCGGGTCGGAGGAGCGCTACCGCGGCCTGTTCGACGGCGTTCCCATCGGCCTGTACCGGACCACGCCCGCCGGAAGGCTGCTGGATGCCAACGACGCCCTGGTCCGGACGCTCGGCTTCCCCGAC
>JBJMGZ010000599.1:0-13463 GCA_045807605.1 Thermoanaerobaculia bacterium
GGCCAGCCACCTGGCGAGGTGATCGCCCGCACTGCAACAGATCGGAATACAACAACTTAGAGAGTTTAGGCCCACGTTGAGGGCGAGTCAATCCACACCTCTACGGCAGGAGCTCGGCCGCTCCCCCTGGAGATCGGGAGATTCCTGCCTATCCGACAACCCGAACCAGGGCATCTTCTTGAGATGGCGAGGCTTGCCCCCGAAGGCCGGCATGCGTTCCGGCCGATACGCACGGTCGTCGCAGGGGGAATGGAGGCTTATACAGTTGATCATGGGCCGATATGGCGGCGTAGCGCCGCCCGGCTCAAGGCAACAAAGACAACGACTTGCAATACATCTCCCAGGAAGGCTTCCAGGCTCGCCAGGTGGCGATAGGCAGGCGATGCCTATCGGCCTGCACTCGGATTTCTCGCGGCCTTCCAGGCCGCATGGTGGCTGGCGGCCTGTTGACCCAGGGCAGCGGCCCGGTGGCCGCTACCCTGGGCTTGGTTCTGCCGGCCCCTCGGGCCGGGCGTGTGCGCCCTCGGCCGCCGTTCAGGAGGCCATGGCATTCGAGAGCTCCAGGCTCGTGGCGCGGATCAGGTCTGGAGCGGCTGCGGCCGGTCCCGGCTCGCCGCGGTTCGACCCGGAAGCGGCAAGGAGGGATCTCGAGCCGTCGCGGATGATGTTGGACGGACCGCGGACGGCTCCGAGACGGTCGCGGGTGGCTCCCGGCGCCCCGCGGATGATTCCGAACGCCTTGCGGATGACTCCCAAGCTCTCGCGGATGGTTCTCAAGCCCTCGCGGATGATCCTGGGCTCCTCGCGGAGGATTCCCGAGCTCTCACGGACGGCTCCGAGGTGCTCGCGGATGATTCCCAAGCTCTTGCGGAGGATTCCCAAGCTCTCGCGGATGGCTCCGAGGTGCTCGCGGATGATTCCCGAGTCCTCGTGGATGATTCTCAAGCCCTCGCGGATGGTGCCGAGGTACTCGCGGATGATCCTCAGGCTCTCGCGGATGATCCTCAAGTCGTCGCGCATCATCCTCATGCTCTCGCGGATGGCTCCCGGGTCCTCGTGGATGATCTTCAAGCTCTCGCGGATCATCCTGGACTCCTCGCGGATGATTCCCGAGTTCTCGCGGATGGTGCCGAGGTACTCGCGGATGATCCTCAGGTTCTCGCGGATGGTTCCCAAGTCCTCGCGGATGATCCTCAAGCTCTCGCGGATGGCTCCCGAGTCCTCGTGGATGACGTTCAAGCTCTCGCGGATCATCCTGGACTCCTTGCGGATGATCCCCGAGTGCTTGCGGATGGCTCCGAAGTGGTCGCGGATGATTCCCTTCTTCCTCGGAATCATCCGCAAGTCCTTGAGAATCATCCGCAAGTCCTTGAGAACCACCCCCAACTCCTTGGGAACCATCCCCAACTTCCTGGGAATCATCCGCAACTCCAGGGAACCATCCGGAAGTCCTCGGGGATCATCCGCAACTTCCTGGGAGCCATCCGCAGCTCCCTGGGAGCCATCCCGAGCTCCTTGCGAACCATCCCCGATTCCCTGGGAGCCATCCCCAGCTCCTTGCGAACCATCCCCGATTCGCCCGGAATCGCTCCGAACAGGCTCGGAGCGGCCCGGAGGAGGCTCGACGCGGCGTGCTCCGGCTTCGTATGCTTCCGCGGGAGGAAGCCATGACACGCGAGGAATATGAAGAGCGCCTGCGCGCGCTCGACGCGCAGCTCGAGCAAGACATCGCGATGGTCCGCGCGGGCCACGAGGCTCGGGTCCGCTCGGTCGAGAGTCTCTGGCAGGCCGCGCAGGCGGGCGACGAGAAAGCAGCCGTCCCGGCCGCCGTGCCTGCGCCTCCGGACGATCCCAGGGAGACGCCAAGGCCGCCCGGAACCACCTACAGCGATCTGTGCGACGCCCTGCCCCTCCTGCCCGAGGTCTTCGACAAGCGCGACATCGTCCGCGCGCTGGGGTACAAGCCCCCCTACACGACGCTCGTGCGCGCCCTGGAGGTCCTCAAGGAAGCGGGCGAGATCGCCGAGAACGGGGGAATCGGATACCGCAGGAGCTTCCGGAAGACAGCACCCGGCGATGCAGACGGGACCGAGCCCTAGTCCGTTGTCAACAGAGAACGGGCAGATCGCGCTTTCGCTGGGAGCGCTGGCGTCTCGCCGGCATGTCCGGAGGAATTGGCGGAACGCCGGCCATTGTCGCCGCCCCCGACGCGCCGCACTCAAGATATTGACGATCCAAACAACCGCCCCGGCATCTGCTTCGGGATCACTCGTTGCCGAGAGACCTGGCAAGCTCCTGCACGGCCTCGTCCTCCGGCCTGAGCTTCTGCAGCTCGGGGAGCAGGGCCACGGCCTCGGGTTTCCTGTCCACATGAAAAGCAAGGACGACGATCTTGTTGTAGAGAGCCTGCCAATGATCGGGCTTCGCGGCGAGGACTCGATCGAACTCCTGGAGAGCCTTTTTGTAGCCGCCGAGCTCCTGATAGCAGACGCCGAGATCCGATCTCGCGCCCGGATCATCCGGGTTCGCCTCCAGATGCTCGAGGTAGGCATCCCGGGCTTCGAGCCACTTGCTTTCGTCGTAGAGCCGGTTCCCGCGCTGCAGCGGGGTCTCGGGCGCGGCATCCGCCTCTTGCGCGCAGGCTACGGCAGGGGCGATCCAGGCCAGAACCAGGAAGAAGAGTGCGGCTCGTCTCATCGGGGCTCCTTTTTCACAGCGCTTCGCGCGTCCAGAACACGAAGTCGGTCACGGCCGGCTCGGCACCGAGGCCGCGCACGAGCTGGGCGATCTGGCCGCGATGGTACCAGGAGTGGCCGAAAAGCTGGGTGAGGATGTCCTCGATCGTGTTCCGGAAGCGGGAGCCGTCCAGGGCCTGATATTCGAAGAACCAGGGAGAACACCGGCGGCAGGCACCGGAGCTACAATAGCCCGTCCCACGCAGCCGAGGAGGTGACCAGCTCTCATGATCGACGGCGAAGCACCGCGCGTCGGAGCCTACCGGATCGAAAGACTCCTCGGCCGCGGCGGCATGGGCGAGGTCTACCTCGCCTGGGACGAGCGGCTGGAGCGCCGCGTCGCCCTGAAGCGCATCCTGGAGGGCTCCAACCTCGACCCGCAGCTCCGGGAGCGCTTCCGCCGCGAGGCGCGGGCCACGGCCCGCTTGAGCCATCCCGCCATCGTCCAGGTCCACGACATCGTGGAGGACGGCTCGGGCGACTGCATCGTGATGGAGTACGTGCAGGGGCGGACGCTCGCCTTTCTGCTCGCGTCGGGTCCTCCCGGGCCGGCGCTCGCCCTCCGGCTCGCCCGCGAGATCGCGGAGGGCCTCGCCCATGCCCATGCCCAGGGCATCCTGCATCGGGACCTCAAGACCGAGAACGTGATCGTCACGCCGGAGGGGCACGCCAAGATCCTGGACTTCGGCCTCTCGAAGCCGGTCTCGCCCGAGGAGGACTCCGGCCTCACGGCAAAGGGCGCGGTCCTCGGGACGTTCCGCTCCATGTCGCCGGAGCAGGCCCTCGGCCGCGGTCTGGACGAGCGCTCGGACCTCTTCTCGCTGGGCGTCCTGCTCTACGAGCTGCTCACCGGCCGCTCCCCCTTCCGGGCGGCGAGCAGCGCGGAGACGCTGGACCGTCTCCTGCACCACGAGCCGCCTCCTCTCGCCCGCCTGCGGCCCGACCTGCCGCCGGAGGTCTCGGAGCTGGTGACGCGGCTCCTGGAGAAGAACCGCGACCTGCGCCCGCGCCATGCCGGGGAGGTGGTCCGGACCCTGGAGAGGATCGCGGCTCCCTCGGCTCCGGGCCTGCCGCCGGCCGGCGCGAGCGAGCTGACCACCGGTCCGCGGATCGCCGAGCGGCCGCTGCCCATGGAGAGCCGCGGCCGGCCGCTGCGCAGCCGCGCCCTGGCCGTCATCGTGATCGCGGGCCTGGCGATCGCGGCCTTCCTCCTCCTGCAGGGGCTCCGCGCCGCGCCTCTGCGCATCGTGGTCCCCTCCCCGGCCGTGGCCGGTGCGGCCGGCGAGCGGCTGGACCTCGTGGCCTCGGGGGTGCTCTCCTCGATGCTCGGCACCCTCTCGTCGCTCGAAGGGATCGCCCCCCTGGAGCCGTCGCAGCTCGGCAGTATCGGAGGCATCGGCGCCTCTCCCCGGGAGCTGGCCCGCGCCTCGGCCGCGGACGAGGTGCTCCTCGCCAGTGTGGAGGGAGAGTCGGCGCGGGAGGGAGAGATGGCGCGGGTGAGCCTCAAGCGCGTCCAGGGGAGCGACGGCCGCGTGCTCTGGGCGCAGACGTTCCAGGTGCCGGCCGGCCCGCGGGATCTCGCGTCGATGGCCGACGCCGTGCAGATCCATCTGCGCCGGGCCTGGCCCGACCATCCGCCGCGGCCCGGGACGCCGGACCTGGAAACCCGCGGCGAGGACTACCCCGCCCTGCTGGAAGTGAAGCGCCGCGTCGACTCCGGCAAGACCTCGTGGGAGCCGGAGCTGGAGCGCATCGAGGGGATCGTGCGGACCTCGCCGCGCTTCCTGGAAGCCTGGCTCCTCGGCTCGCGGGTGGCCCTCAACCTCTTCCAGACGGATCGGGACACCGCCTACCTCGACCGCGCCCGCAGGATGACCCGCGAAGCGCGCAGCCTCGCGCCCAACGATCCCCGGCCCCTGGTCGAGGACTTCCGGATCACGCTGGCGGTCGGCCGGCCCGAGGAGGGCAGAGCGATCCTGGAGCAGCTCGAGCGGCTGCTGCCGGGCGATCCCGAGCTGCTGGTGCTCCGCGCACGCCTCGCCGAACAGGCAGGGCAGACCGGCGAGGCGTTCGACTCCCTGCGCACGGCGGTGGAGCGGGCTCCGTCCTGGCGCAACCTCTACTGGCTCGCCGACCTGGAGGCCCGCCACGGCCGTCTCGCCGAGGCCCGCGGGCACCTGGACCTGCTGCTCGCCCGCTCTCCCGGCAATCTCTTCGCCCTGGACAGGCTCGCCGGCATGGAGCTCCTCGCGGGCGACCTCGGCCGCGCCGAGCGCCTGTACCTGGAGCTGATCGGCCTCGCGCCGCAGCGCAGCCACTACACGAACCTCGGCCTGACCCGGTTCCTCCTCGGGCGCTACCCGGAAGCCGTTACGGCCTATCGCAAGGCCCTGGAGCTGGCTCCGGAGCACGTCGCCGTCCTGCTCAACCTCGCCGATGCCGAGGCCGCCCTCGGCCACCGGCAGGAGGCGGAGGGCCTCTACGGCCGGGTCCTGGATCACCTGCGGGAGCAGGAGAGCGCGACCGTCCTCTCCCCCGGCGATCGCATGATCAAGGCGCAGTGCCTGGTCCGCCTCGGGCGCTCCCGGGAGGCGGTGGAGGTCACCCAGCGGACGCTCCAGCAGAACCCGGACGATCCCGAGGTCGTCTACCTCGCCGCCCTGGTCTATTCCCTGGCCGGCGACCGCGCCTCGGCGCTGGTCAACGCCCGTCTCGCCCGCGAAAAGGGGGCCCGGCCGCGCTGGTTCGCCATCGCCGCGTTCCGGGAGCTCCGCAACGATCCGGAGTTCCGGAGCCTGCTGCGCTGATCAGACGTGCGGCGGCCCGATGTTGTCGATGATCGGGTCCACGACCGAGAAGATCCCGTTGCTGGTCCCGGCGCGCACGGGCAGCACGCCGACGCTGAAGTGATACTGGCCCGGGACGTCGTTGTTCCCCGCAGTGATGAGCCGGTACGCCAGGATCCTGCCCTCTCCCAGGGGTTCGAAGATCCCGGCCGCGGAGAGGCTCTCGAAGGGGCCGAAGGGTCCGGTGCGGACCGGCGTCGCCTCGGCGTCGAGGTAGAGGAGGGGCTCGTAGTCGCGGGGCTCCAGGTTTTCGAACACGAAGTTCCACACCACGCAATCGGGCGCGAAGTGGGCGACCTCTTCGAGGTCCACCGTCACCTCCACCGGCACCTCGGCCGGCAGCAGCACCTCGTCCGGAGCGGGTTTCGGGCGCACCAGGACCCGGATCTCCTTGGCGGGCCGGGCGCTCAGCCCGTTGTCGACGCGCAGCTCGTCGGCGGAGAGCAGCCGCTCCTCTCCGCGCACCTTGGGAGACAGCCAGGCCCGGCACTGGAACGTGCCCGTCGAGCCGCTGTTGCCCCGGAGGACGATCACGCCGGCGGTCTGCAGCGCTTCCTGGAACGGACCGAGGGGGCTGGCGAAGCCGTCCCCGTTCCCGGAGAAGGTCACCCCGGGGATCATGTCGACGGGGATGCCCTCGAAATGGAGGATCAGGAGGTCTCCCTCGGCCAGCACGATCGGGGTCGGGTCCTGGAACCGGAGCTCGGAGCCCGAATAGCTCACCGTGATCCGATACGTCGTGGAGCGGATGTCCTCGGCTCTCGCCGGTTGCATGTTCGCCTCCTTGTCTTTCGCTACACTCTAGCCGAACGGACAGACAGGAGGCGCTCTTGAGCCCGCGACTCGTCGCCATTGCCGGTTCCCCCGCGGGATCCACGTTTTCCCTGGACGGGCCGGTGGAGATCGGCCGCCACTCCTCGAACGGCATTCAGCTGCGCGACCTCGCGGTCTCGCGCCGCCACTGCGTCATCGAGCCCAGGGCGGACGGGCTCTGGCTGCGCGACCTCGAGAGCCGCCAGGGCACGTTCGTCAACGGCCTGCCGGTGCGCGAGCGCTCCCTGGAGCCGGGCGACCTGATCCTCGTGGGCTCGTCCCTCTTCCTGCTCCAGGACGACCCTCGGGACGATGCGCCCGGGGAGCCGTCCTCTCCTCCCGGGGAGGAGAGCTTCGCAGCGGGCAGCACCGTCCATCTCCCCCTGGAGGATGCGCTCTACCTGCAGGCCTTGCCGGGCACGGACCTGCGCGTGGTCAGGGACCTCGGGGCGCTGGTGCGGATCGGCTCCCTCCTCGCCACGCTCCAGGGCACGGAGCCGCTGGCGCGCCGCCTTCTCGAGACTCTCCTGGAAGTGACGCCGGCGCAGCGCGCGGCGCTCCTGCTGCCCGACCGGGGCGGCGACGAGCCCGCGGCCGCCTTCCACCTGTCGCGCCGGCCGCGCTCCACCGCCGCCTTCCGCGTCAGCCGCACCCTCACCGGCGAGGCGTTGCGGCGGCGGGCCGCGATCCTGTCGAACGAGGTCGTGCAGACCTGGGCGGCGCACGGCGCGGAGAGCCTGGCCGCGGAGAGCATCCGCTCTCTCATCTGCGTTCCCCTCGGCGGCTCCGGAGGCGACGCCGGCGTCCTCTACCTGGACACGGCCGACGACGGCGTGCGGTTCGACGACCTCCATCTGCAGCTCGTGACCGCGGTCGCCGGCATGACGGCCCCGGCCCTGGCTGCCGCCCGCCGCTTGGAGTGGCTGGAGCAGGAGCGGGAGCGGCTCGACGCCGCGCTCGGCAGGGACATGGTCGGCGAGAGCCCGCGCATGCAGGAGATCGCCCGCCTGATCGCCCGGGTGGCGCCCACGGACTCGACGGTCCTCCTCCGGGGGGAGAGCGGCACCGGCAAGGAGCTGACGGCCCGCGCCCTGCACCGGGCGAGCCGCCGCGCCGGCCGTCCCTTCGTGGCCATCAACTGCGCCACCCTGTCCGACACGCTCCTCGAAAGCGAGCTCTTCGGCCACGAGCGGGGCGCCTTCACCGGCGCCGTGGACCGCAAGCCGGGCAAGCTGGAGCTGGCCGACTCGGGAACGCTCTTCCTGGACGAGATCGGGGAGATGTCTCCCCTGCTGCAGGCCAAGCTCCTGCGGGTCCTTCAGGAGCGGGAATTCGAGCGCCTGGGAGGCACGCGCACGATCCGCGTGGACGTGCGGGTGATCGCGGCCACGAACCGGGACCTGGAAGCCGCGATGAAGGCGGGAGCGTTCCGGGAGGACCTCTTCTATCGCCTGAACGTCATCGCCCTGAGCCTGCCGCCGCTGCGGGAGCGGCGGGAGGACGTCCCGCTCCTGGCCAGCCATTTCGCCGCGGTGCTCGGCCGCAGGCTCGGCCGTCCGGTGGCGGGCTTCACTCCCGAGGCCCGGGCCTGCCTGCTGCGCTACGCCTGGCCGGGCAACGTGCGGGAGCTCGCCAACGCGGTCGAGCGCGCCATGGTCCTCGGCAGCGAGGACCTGATCCGGCCCGAGGACCTGCCGGAGACGGTCACCGAATCGGTCCCGCCCGGCAGCAGTCCCGTCCCGGTCTCACCCTTCCACGAGGCGGTCAACGAGCAGAAGCGGCGGCTCGTCCTGGCGGCGGTCGAGCAGGCGGGAGGCAACATCACCCGCGCCGCCGAGAGCCTGGGGCTCCACCCCAACTACCTCCACCGGCTGATCGGCAATCTCGATCTGCGGGCACGGATCAAGGGCTCACCCATCGGATAGACGGTTCCTAACCGAACGGTGAGACGGCCGCACGCCGAAACCATCTTTCCCTTTCTTTTCAGAGCTTTAGAACTGCACAACGGCTGGCACCGGGCCTGCTCTGACAGGCTGTCGAACCCGCCCTGTCAGGGCACTGATCAAGGAGAAGATCCAATGGATAACCCGAACGTCCAAGCCAAGGATTACCCGCCCGTCCAGATCACGAATTCCACCCCCTACAACGCCTGGGGAAGAGTTCACTTCCGCTCCGCGTTCTGCCGCGACGACGACTACCACGTGACGACCGGCACGACCTGGACGGGACCCGGTCGTGGCGTCTGCCTGGTGACCAGGATCACGGCCACGGTCAAGACCCCCAAGGGGGATATCGTGGCGACCCCCTATGAGTCGTCCGGCACCTCGTTCAGCCGGTTCGCGATCATCCAGACGGGTCCCGACTCCTTCCAGGTGACCCGCATCGTCAATGCGCTGGAGGACCAGACGCCGGAAGGCTACGTGGAGCCGGCGACGCAGCAGAATTAGAGCGGATGGAGCCTCTGCGGGGCCGCCCGCTCCTGTGGGCGGCCCCCCCTTCACAGCGCCTCGCGCGACCAGGATCGTGACCTGCGTGCTTGCTATGATGGTCAGCAGCGATTCTATTCTTCACGGGAGCTTCGCGTTGCAAACCCACAGCCGCTCGTTTCCGCTTCCGCTCCTCGGCCTGCTCCTGCTCGCCGGACCGGCCCACGCGGCAACCCTTCCGGATCATCCGTGGTGCGGCACCCGCCGGCCGGGGATCGCGGACATGGCGGAGCGGACGGCGATCCATCGCGAGCAGCAGCGGCGCCTGGAGCGGGAACGCGCCCAGGGGCTGCGCGCCGAAAGCAGCTCCACCGAGGCCGCGCGGGTCGGAGACGTCGCGGTGATCGTCGATGACGGCAGCCTCATCGTACAGCCCAACCGGCTCGATCTCGAAGACTTCGGCATCCAGTACGCGCCGCACAAGAAGGGTGGGTTCGTGGTCTCGCCGTCGAGCGATCCGATCGATCCCGGGATCGGCGAGCGGATCGAGCTCGCCGACGACGACGCCCGCGCGATCAAGCTCCCGAAGGGCTTCAAGTTCCGCTTCTACAAGAAGCTCTACACCACGGTGTATGTCCACTCGGACGGCAATCTCACCTTCAAGGCGCCCGACGCCGCGTCGACCGACCGGAGCCTGTTCCGCCTGATCAGCGATCCGCCGCGCGTCGCGCCGCTGTTCGCCGACCTCGACCCCTCGGCCTCCCCCGAGGGAGGCGGAGTCCATGTCGCGACGAGCAGGACGAAGATCGTGGTCACCTGGCTCGACGTGCCCTCGTTCGGGACCACGAACCGCAACACGTTCCAGGTCGTGCTCCACTCCAGCGGCCGCATCACCTTCGCCTACGGCCGGCTCGACGCCCAGGAGGCGGTAGTGGGAGTGGCGCCCGGCACTGGAGGCAAGGTCCAGCTCGTCGACTACACCGGCGAGCTGCCCGCCGGCGCCGTCGGCTCGGCGATCGCCGAGCGCTTCGCGGCGCAACGGGACATCGACCACCTGGCGATCGCGCAGGCGTTCTTCCGCGAGTTCGCCGACGAGTACGATCACCTGGTCGTGTTCCTCGACTTCGCCCAGAACCTGGGCGGCGCCTTCGCCTTCGAGTCCACGGTCAAGAACGAGATCAAGGGCCTCGGCATCGACGTCTTCGACGCCAGCGCCGCAGCCGGCAGCCGCGGCCGCCTGCGCGCCTTCGTGCAGATGGGGACGCTGTCGCGGTACCCCGAAAATCCGGAGCAGGACTTCCTCGGCACCAACAACACGCTCGACGTCCTGGGACAGGAGACCGGCCACCGCTGGCTCGCGTTCTTCGGCTTCCGCGACGAGAACGGCCAGAACAACCGCTCGCTGCTCGGCCGCGACGACTCCCACTGGAGCTTCTGCCACAACTCCCTGGCCTCGGACATGGAGGGAAACCAGTTCCGCGAGGACGGCGGCGACCGCTTCACCGTGACCGGGGCCACCGAGCGCTTCAGCCCGCTCGACCAGTACGCGATGGGCCTGATCTCCGCGGACGACGTGCCGCCCTTCTACTACGTGGACGGCTGCCCCGACCGGGCGGCGGCGCCGCAGCTCGGCGCCGTCATCCAGGGCCGGCGGGTCGACGTGACGGTCGACCAGATCGTCGCGGCCGAGGGCGCGCGCGTGCCCGCGTCCAACAAGGCCGCGCACAGCTTCAACATGGCCTTCATCGTCGTCGGCGACGCCGGCCGGTTCCCCTCGGAGGCCTCGATCGCCAAGGTCGACCGCATCCGCGCCGCCTGGGAGCCGTACTTCGCCCAGGCGACCGACGGGCGCGGTGCGGTGAGCACCGCGCTCAAGCTCAAGCGCTGACGAGACGGCCGGCCACCGTCCTGGCCATGACCGCCTTGGAATCCCGGGCGAAACGCTTCTGGTAGACGCGGCTCAGGGGATAGCCGATCTGGGCCAGCCACAGCCGGGGGCGCGAGAAGGCGAAGAGCTCGTACCAGACGCTCCCGTCCGCGCGGTGGAGCTCCACGGTGAAGCGCTCCTCCCCGATCTCGGCGTGGTCGCGGAGGGTGCCGTAGGCGAAGCCGAACCGGCGCATCCGGATGTCGGACTCCTCCAGCGTGTAGACGATGCGCGCCGCGTTCAGGGTCCAGAAGCCCGCGGTCCGCGCCACGACGGCCACGGTCGTCCCCTCGC
The DNA here is from genome assembly GCA_045807605.1 of Thermoanaerobaculia bacterium. Lineage (GTDB taxonomy): Bacteria > Acidobacteriota > Thermoanaerobaculia > Multivoradales > UBA5704 > DATMER01. The sequence continues at coordinate 11,042 of JBJMGZ010000599.1, forward strand.
GCAGGGGAGCGCCGGGCCAGGCGATGCGCACCCAGCCGAGGTCGAACATCTTCCACTGGCGCATGGCCGCCACCGCGATCCTGAAGGTCTCTTCCCCCGTGCCGAGCCGCACGCGGTTGTGGTCCACCTTGTAGTAGGGCGGCGCCCCCTTCCGGGTCGCTCCCACCTCGGGATAGGAGAAGCGCGAGCCGGCCTGGGCTTCCAGGAAGGCTTCGACCTCCCGGGTGGTGGGGTCGTGGAGGAGGATCATCGGAAAGGACACCAGGACCTCAAGGACAACAAGGACGCCACCCGCCCTCTTGTCCTTGAGGTCCTTGGTGTCCCTGGTGTCCTCGAGGTCCTTTTCAGGCGATCGTCACGCCCGCTTCCAGGTAGACATCCTGGATCGCGTTGAGCAGCTCGACCCCCTCGTCCATCGGCCGCTGGAAGGCCTTGCGGCCGGAGATCAGGCCGGTGCCGCCGGCGCGCTTGTTGATCACGGCGGTGCGGATCGCCTGGCCCATGTCGTCCTTGCCCTTGGACTCGCCGCCCGAATTGATCAGGCCGGCGCGGCCCATGAACGAGTTCACCACCTGCCAGCGATTCCAGTCGATCGGGTTGTCCTCGACCAGCTCGCCGTAGACCCGCGGATGGGTCTTGCCGAACTTGATGGCGTTGTAGCCGCCGTTGTTCGTGGCCTGCTTCTGCTTGACGATGTCGGCCTGGATGGTGACGGCCAGGTGGTTGGCCTGGCCGGTCAAGTCGGCGGCGGTGTGGTAGTCCACGCCGTCCTTCTTGAAGGCGTTGTTGCGGGTGTAGGCCCAGAGGATGGTGGCCAGGCCCATCTCGTGGGCGCGGGCGAAGGCCTCGGAGACCTCGACGATCTCGCGGCCGGAATCCTCGCTGCCGAAGTAGATCGTGGCGCCCACGGCCGCCGCGCCCATCTCCCACGCCTGCTCCACCTGGGCGAACAGGATCTGCGCGTACTTGTTCGGGTAGGAGAGCAGCTCGTTGTGGTTGATCTTCACGATGAACGGGATCTTGTGCGCGTAGCGGCGGGCCACGGCGCCCAGCACGCCCAGGGTCGAGGCGACGGCGTTGCAGCCGCCCTCGATCGCGAGCTTGACGATGTTCTCGGGATCGAAGTACTCGGGGTTCGGCGCGAAGGAGGCGGCGCCGGAGTGCTCGACCCCCTGGTCCACCGGCAGGATGGAGATGTAGCCGGTGCCGGCGAGACGGCCGGTGTTGTACATGCGCTGCAGGTTGACGAGCACCTGGGGCTTGCGGTCCGAGCAGCCCCAGGCGCGGTCGACGTGATCGGGGCCGGGCAGCATGAGCTGCTCCTTGCGGATGCCCCGGCAGGTATGGGACAGCAGGCTCTCCGCCTCGTCGCCGAGAAAACCGGCGATCCGGTCCAGAGTGCCGCTTCCAACGCGTTCGGTGATGGTCGCCATCAAGCCCTCCCAGAAAGTTCCGGCACCGCAGCGCCCCGGTCGCATTCTACCGTGATAAAGAGCGCTTGCAATGAGCACGCCGAAGCGTTTCCACCGAGTCCGCGCCGTCCTCGACCGGCGCCAGCCGGACCTCACCGTCCTCCTGGAGGATGTCCAGATCCCGCGCAACCTCGCGGCCCTGCTGCGGACCTGCGACGCCGTGGGAGTGCTGGAGGCGCACGCGGTCTGGCGGGAGCGCGGCCAGCTCAAGATCTCCCGCCCGGCCTCGGGAGGCACGCGCAAGTGGGTGCCGGTGCGCCGGCACAAGGAGCTGGAGGGCGCCGTCGGGCAGCTCAGGGAGGACGGCTTCCGCATCCTGGCCGCCCATCCCGCGGAGCGGGCGGTGGACTACCGGGAGGTGGACTACACCCTCCCCACCGCCGTCCTCCTCGGCCAGGAGGAGACCGGCGTCACGCCCCGGGCGGTCGAGCTGGCCGATGCCCTGGTGGTCATCCCCATGATGGGCATGGGGCTCTCGCTCAACGTCTCGGTGGCCGCGGCCCTGATCCTCTTCGAAGCCCGGCGCCAGCGCGCCGCCGCCGGCCTCTACGACCATCCGCGCCTGGACCCGGAGGTCCGGGACCGGCTCCTCTTCGAGTGGACCTACCCGGTGCTCGCCCGGCTGTGCAGGAAGAAGAAGGCGGACTACCCGCGGCTGGGTCCGGAGGGGGAGATCCTGGATCCGTTGCCGCGCTAGGGTTCCTCTTCAGCCGGCAGCAAGTGGGCTCGGAGCCACGAGGCCAGCTCCGCTTCCGAAAGCCTGCCATCGGCGAGGGCGAGCATGGTGGCGACCACCTCGGCGTCCGAAGCTTCCAGGTCCCAGCCGTTGAGCCCAAGGAAGACGACCATCGCCAGGAAGGCGATCCGCTTGTTGCCGTCGCGGTAAGGATGGTTGGTCGCGAGGCCATATCCGTAGGCGGCGGCCAGGACGGCCGGGTCCGTGATCCCGT
>JBJMGZ010000600.1:0-3114 GCA_045807605.1 Thermoanaerobaculia bacterium
CGGCGGCAGGTCCGACTTGGCCGCGTACCACTCGGGGCCGCGCACCGCTTCCAGGTAGGTCAGCCGCTCGGCGGGATCGGGACGCACGATCTCGACCTCCCGAGTGCCGTGGGAGCGCACGAGCTTCTGGTCCAGCTCGGCCAGGCTCTCGGTGATCATCACGATGACGATGTTCTTGGCCAGCAGCACAGGATCCTGCGACCACTTCCGCAGGTAGACCAGGACGGCCCGGTCCTCCGGGGTGCGGTAGGCGACCTCGGCGGCCGGCACGATGGTCTCGGCGAAGGGCAGCAGCAGCACCACCGGCCGGGACGGCTGGAGCGAGGCGCAGTGGCGGAAGTAGGAGTCGAGCAGGGCGAAGCAGTTGGCGGCGTCGCGCGGCAGCCGGTCGGCCCAGGTGGTGCCATGGACCGCGTCGTAGCCGCGCAGCCGCTCCTCGAAGTGCGAGCGCGACGCGGGTGTCGCGAAGCCCAGCCCCTCGGCGCGGTTGTAGGTCAGCATCGACGGCCAGCCCGCGAAGAGCTGCGTGGTGAGGAAGTCGTCCAGCGAGAGGAAGCGCAGGCCGGCGGAGCTCCGCACCGGCACCAGCTCGGACGGCACGCCGTGCAGGGTGAACATGTTCGACTGCTTGGCCCGCACGGCGCGGACCAGGTCCGCGCCCCACGACGGGAGCGATTCGAGGAACGCGGCGGGAGCAGGGGGGGCGGTGGCCATCCTCGGGCTTTAAGCCTCGCCCACCTTCTGCGGCGTGGCCGTGCCCTGCGGCGCGGCCTCGGTCGGGAACGGCGCAGCCTCGCGCACGGCGTCGGGCTTCTTCAGGCCCATCTCCACCTCGAACTCCGAGAGGATGCTCTGGGCCTGGAGCTGGCGCGCCTTGCGCTCGGTCTTGATGCGGTCCACGTCGAGCCCGCCGGTGGCCACCTCGACCGCGGCCTTCGACTCGGCGACGCGCTGCTTGATCTCTTCGAGGTACTTGTCGGAGGTCGAGGCCGTGCCATAGGTGTCGAGCTCGGCGAGGGCGCTCGCGGCGCCCTTGAGCACCGCGGCCTTCTTCGACTCCTGGATCGCCTTGCGGCTCTGCTCGATCTTGATGCGCAGCTTGCTCTTGATGTCCTCGACCGTGATCTGGGCGTTCTGGAACGCGTTCTGCGCCGACATGATCTGCTCGCGGGTGGCGGTCAGCTCCTGGCGCACCTGCTGCAGCGTGGCGGCATCGTCCTCGGCGATGCGGCGCAGCTCCGGGCTGCCCTCCTTCAAGGCGGCCTGGATGGAGCTGACGAGCTGCTTCTCCTTGCGCTCCAGCTCCTCACGCTCCTGCTCCAGCCGGATCACGGTGGCGCGGGTGGTGACGAGGATCTGGTTCAGCTTCGGCAGCGTGTTGCGCATCTCCTCGATCGACTCCTGGAGCATGACCTCCGGGTCCTCGGCAAAGGAGATGAAGAAGCCGATCCAGGACTTGAAGACACGGGCAATGCGTTCGAACATGGCTCTCTCCTTGGACTAGGCCTGGGTCTCGGGCCCGGCGGCCGGAGCGGGCACGGGGGGTGCGGACGCCTCCCCGGTGGTGATCGGGTTGGTCTCGACGAACGGCGACACGGCTTCGAAGAGCCGGCGCTCCTCGGCCTTCTTGGTGAGCTGCCAGCGCGACAGGCGGGCCTCTTCCTCCTCCAGCGCGCGGCGGTTGGCCTCCATGGCATCGCGGTTCTTGCGCACGAGCTCGTCGATCTCCGCCTGGAGGCGGGCGTTCTCCTTCTCCTTCTCCTCGCTGCGCGCCTTGAGCTTGGTGCGCAGGAAGTCCTCGAAGCGGTCGAGCGCCTGGTCGCGGCGCACGGCGTCCTGGACGATGTCCGTGATGGGCACGGGTCCCGTGGGGTTCATGCGCAGGAACCCGGTGAGCGCCGCGGCCTTGGCCCGCGAGTCGAGGTTGGCGAAGTCGGAGGACGAGAGGATCTCCAGCACCTTGTGCGCCGTGTAGCCGTGCGCCGGGTCCTGGATGCCCGCGGCCTTGTAGATCATCGCGAAGTCGGGGATGTCCATGCCGGCAATCTCGCCGACATTGCCCACATCCCCGGCACCGGCGGGGGCGTTCCCCTCTCCCCCGGCCGGCTTCGATGCGGCCTCGAAGGCCTTGTCGTCGATCTCCGGCGGCGGCTGGAGCGTCCCGAGGAGCTCGCGGATGTCGGTCGGCTGGCCGAGGGGCGCAGGGGGCATGGAGCCTCCCGGCCGGGGGGACGAGCCGAACGCCGTCTCCTCGGGCCCGATCTCCACGATCTTCATCTTGCTGAGGACTTCCTTGAGGCCCATGGTCGCTCCTAGGGGCTAGTGGACAGAGGGTTTACGGCCTGGAAAGCGTATGGCCCGGGAGGGGGGGTGTCAAGGACGGGCCCGTCGACAGTATCTGCCGGCATGGGGGAAGCGCCGGAGGTTGGTCAGGGGCACGAGCATTCCGGCGAGCGGGTTGAGCTCGGCCATCTCCCGCGGGCTGAGCGTGCGGATGCGGCGCACCGTCCGCGGCATCCGCGCCGTGGTCGGGTCGCAGCCGCGCTCGAGAAAGACGGAAAGGATCCAGCAACCCAGGGTACGGCGTGCCGCGCTCATGCAGGGGATTGTAACCGCGAGGGGTCTTCTTCGGCGGAAAGGTGAGAACTTTCGAGGCTGGGTCGTCCATTCGGGCAGGACATCAACCCATCCGCCCCACGCAGCGGATACAACCCTTGGAGGGACACGCCATGATCGTCGATCTTCCACTGCCCCCTGCCCCTGTCACCGCACGCATCGAAGCCGTGTTCCACGCGCCGGCGGCGCCTCCCTACGCGCACCTGTGGGCCCGGGAGGGTGAAGCCCTTCCGGAGGTCGTGCCGGTGCGCCAGCTCCAACGGCGCAAGGTCGGTTCGACCCTCGGCACCTACGCGCTCGCCAACCCGATCAACGATGTCCTCGACCGCCTGGGCTACCCGTTCCGCACGCTGCTCCAGGAGATCCGGAGCTGGCAGGTGATCCAGAGACCGGTGTCGGGGAGCAGCCTCGGCGTCGAGCCCGACGGATTCGGGGACCCGGTGCCTCCGGGGGACCCGATCCCGGTGGATGGCGGCGGCAAGCCGATCGGAGGCTAAT
>JBJMGZ010000601.1:0-4308 GCA_045807605.1 Thermoanaerobaculia bacterium
TCGAGGATCGAGGCGCCGCGTCCGCCCAGCTTCTGGAAGATGCGGAACAGGGTCACCGAGATGACCGCCACCGGGATCGAGGCGCTCACGGTCAGGCCGACCTTGAGCACGAGGTAGAGCGAGGAGGCGCCGAACACGGCGCCGAGCACCGTGCCCAGGATCAGGGGGAGGATCGTCAGCTCGGGGAGCGTGACCTTGGCCGGGATGAAGGGCCGGAAGGCCGGCGTCTCCGCGGGGGAAGGCGCCAGGGTCTCGGTCCGATCGGGAAACTCTTCGGGGATCGCCATGGCGCCTTCCTGTTCCTCCCGTTACATCATCGCGACCGGCGGCGCCGGCTCATCCGGGTGGCCCGCGTTGGCCAGCGGGATGCGGATGAGGATGACCGCGATGAGCGCCATGACGACGAGCCCGAAGACGTACGACGGGGTCTCGAAGATGGCGGGGATCGGCCATTCGAAGAAGCTGAAGGTCGCGGTCAGCAGTCCCATGAGCGCCTCGCCGGCGATCAGGCCGGAGGCGACCAGCACGCCGACGTTGTCCACGCGCGCCTTCTGGGCCTCGTTGAAGCCCCGGCGCTCGCGCATCATGTCGGTCAGGCCGCGGATCATGCCGCCGACGAAGATCGCGAACGTCGTGGAGAGCGGCAGATACATGCCGACTGCGACGAGCATGGGGCTGCGCACCTTGAACAGGATCATCGCGATGCCCATGAAGATGCCGACCACCACCAGGGCCCAGGGCATGTTGCCGCCCACGATCCCCTGGGCGAGCGACGCCATCAGCCCGGCCTGCGGCGCAGGGAGCTGGGGGGAGCCGAAGCCGCCCATCCCGAAGTGGAGGACCATCAACGGGAAGTACATGACGAGGCTTGCGCAGACCACCGCGATCAGCTCGACGATCTGGATGGTCCGCGGCGTGCCGCCGAGGATGTAGCCGACCTTGAAGTCCTGGAGCAGCTCGCCGGCCACCGCCGACGAGACGCAGACCACGGAGGCCACTCCGAGGACCGCCACGATGCCGCTCGTTCCGGAGACGCCGAGCGAGACCATCAGCAGGGCCGCGATGATCAGGGTCGAGAGCGTCAGGCCCGAGATCGGGTTGTTCGAGGAGCCGATCAGGCCGACCAGGTAGCCGGACACGGTGGCGAAGAAGAAGCCGGCCAGCAGCATCACGATGCCGGCCACGATGGCCCCCATCACCAGGCCCGACATGTAGACGTAGAGGAAGACCATCAGGACGAACACGACGGCGATGAGCGCGAAGACCGTGCGCGAGCTCATGTAGCGCTCGGTCCGCCCGACCGTGGCGTCCTGCCCCCCCGTGCCCTTGAGCTCGGCGAAGGCCCGGCCGAGCCCGCCGAACAGGTTCTTGCGCATCCGGTAGAGGGTGTACGCGGCGCCGACCAGCATGCCGCCGACGGCGATCGGCCGCACGATGAAGCGCCAGACGAGGCCGACCTGGCCGGCCCAGTCCTCGGGGTTCGCGACGTCCGCGCCCGGCGGGAGGAAGGCCTGGATCTGGGGACCGAGGAGGAACATGAGGAGCGGCACCATGAAGCCCCAGGCGAGCACGCCACCCGAGAAGTTGAGCGCCGCGAGCTCGGGGCCGATGATGTAGCCGACGCCGAGGTAGGCCGGGCTCACGGTCGGCGCCGCGAAGGTGGTGACGCCGCCCGTGGTCAGCGCGGGAGCGTCGGCGCCGGCTCCCAGCCGGATCTTGCTCAGTCCGACGGCGCCGACCTTGAGCAGGAAGTCCTTGTCCGGCGCGAACAGCTTGATGACTCCGAGGATGTAGATCAGCCCGCCGAAGCCCATGCTGTAGAACAGGTACTTCGCCGCGCTCGCGCCGCGCTGGCCGGCCTTGTGGATCTCCGAGGCGGCCACCGACTCGGGGAACGGCAGCTCGCGGTCCTCGACCATGACGCGGCGCACGAGCGAGACGAAGAGGACGCCGAGCACGCTCCCGACCAGCATCAGGGCCGTGGACTTCCAGTACGCATCCTTCGGCGCGAAGGACGGCCACACGCCGGCGATGACGAAAGCCGGCAGCGTGAAGATCGCGCCGGCCGCCACGGACTCGCCGATCGAGCCCGCGGTCCGCGCGATGTTCTCTTCGAGGATCGAGCCCTTGAAGGCGCGGAGGACGGCCATGCTGATGACCGCGGCCGGGTAGGTGGCCGCGATGGTCACCCCGGCGCGCAGGCCCAGGTAGGCGTTGGCGGCTCCGAGCACGAGCGTCATCAGGAGGCCGGGGATCACGGCGCGGAGCGTGAACTCCGTCATCGAGATGTTCTCGGGAACGAAAGGCTGATGGCGAGGCGGTCCGGCGGGCGGCTTGGACTCTGGATTCGCGTTCATCGAAGCCCCTCTCAAATGAGATGTTTATGGCCGGGCGACTCTACCCCGCCCGCCCGGGGCTAGTCAACGCGATCCTCTGCTATCCTCGGTCCACTCTCCCCCGGAGGTGCCCATGCAGCCGTCGGCCTTCTCTGATCCCAAGCTGGAGTGCGACATCATCATGAAGGGCGGCATCACCAGCGGGGTGGTCTACCCGCTGGCCGTCGTCGAGCTGGCGAAGACCTACCGGCTGCGCAACATCGGCGGCACCTCGGCCGGAGCGATCGCGGCGGCCCTGGCCGCCGCGGCCGAGCATGGCCGGGATGATCCCGGGGGGGGCGGATTTCCGAAGCTCGCGGAGCTGCCCGGCTTCCTCGCGGAGAAGCTCACGGCGCTCTTCCAGCCGTCGCCGAAGGCCCGGCCGGCCTTCAAGACCCTCCTGGTCTGGATCTCGCCGGGCGGGAAGATCCGCAAGACGCTCCGCACCCTCTGGAACCTGGTCCGTTTCCATCCGCTCGCGTTCCTGCTCGGCGCGCTGCTCGGGATCGGCCTCTTCTGGCTGGTATCGGATTTCCCGTCGCAGGGGCAGCTCATCAAGTCGCGGGCCATGCCCCTGCGGGGGATCGCCGCTCTCTTCTGGGGGTTTCTCGCGGCAGGGATCGTCTTCGTGTGGCGGGCGGTCACGGCGATCCAGGGCAACGCGTTCGGCATGTGCACCGGCATGCCCTCGCACCTGCGCTCCAGGGAGCCGGCCCTGACGCCCTGGATGGCCGGCCTCCTGGATGAAACCGCGGGGAAGACCGGCGGTCCGCTCACCTTCGGGGACCTCCAGGGGCGGCAGATCAACCTGGAGGTGATGACCACCAACCTCACCCATGGCTCGCCCATCCGGCTGCCGTTCTCCAGCCGCGAGTTCTTCTTCCATCCCGGAGAGCTGCGGAGCTTCTTCCCCGGGGAGATCGTGGACTGGATGGAGAGGCATCCCTTCGAGCCGGAGGATGCCGAGGACAGGGAGCTCCTCCGGCGGATCGCGGCCCAGACTCCGTACCGTCCGCTCCCCGCCCCGGCGGATCTGCCGGTGGTGGTGGCCGCGCGGATGAGCCTGAGCTTCCCGGTGCTCATCAGCGCGGTTCCGCTCTATGCCGTCGACTGGAGCCTGAAGAGGAACCAGGAGCTCAAGAAGGCGGGGAAGGCGCCGGAGCTGGACCGCTGCTGGTTCTCCGACGGCGGCATCGGCAGCAACTTCCCGGTCCATTTCTTCGACGGGCTGCTGCCCTCGCGGCCGACGTTCGGGATCAACCTGCGGCCGTTCCATCCCGACTTCCCCAAGGACCCGGACGACGAGAGCAGGAACGTCCGCTTCCCGACCGCGGCCGGCCAGGGGATCCGGCCGACCTGGACGCACATCGACGGCCTCTTCTCCTTCCTCGGGACGATCCTCAATACGATGCAGAACTGGGTGGACAACACCCAGATGCGCCTCCCCGGCTACCGCGACCGCGTGGTGCACGTCCACCTGACCGACGACGAAGGGGGGATGAACCTCGCGATGCCGCCCGAGCGGGTCGAGATGCTGACGAAGCGCGGCCTGGCGGCGGGGCAGGCGCTCCAGACCATCGACTGGGACGGCCACCGCTGGACCCGCTATCTGACAGCCGTGTCCCAGCTCCAGGGGCGGCTGGACCGGATGGAGGAGATCTACTCCGGCGGTTACGACCGGTTTCTGGCGGACCGCGACGTGAAGCAGCGGCCGTACTCCAGGACCCAGGCCTGGAAGGCGCAGGCCCTGAAAGCCACGGCGGACCTGATGACCCTGGTCCGCACCTGGCGGACGCCCGATGAGAAGCTGCGGCTGGACCACGAGCCGCCGAAGCCCGAGCCGGAGCTGCGGATCACGCCGCGGCGGTAGGGGGGAAGCCGCAGGCGGCAGGGCGGCCTGGGGTTGAAACCCATACCGTTACACACATCTTGG
>JBJMGZ010000602.1:0-2941 GCA_045807605.1 Thermoanaerobaculia bacterium
GGAGGGCACGGTCAAGTCGCGCATCCATCGCGGACGGCAGCATCTGAAGGAACGGCTTGCGCCCTACTGGCACGGAGGAGGAACGGCATGGAAGACCACAGCGTAGGACCCCTGCTCCGCGAGCTGCCCCGCGAGCGCGCCCGGGAGGGGTTCACGGCCCGCGTGGTGGCGCGGCTCGACGCCTCCCCCGCGCCGAAGAGCTGGCGGCAGCCCCGGCTGGTCCTGGCCGTGGCAGCCCTGGCCGCCGTGGCGGCCTCGGCCGGCATCCTCCAGGTCCATGCCGGACGCCAGGAGGCGCTCCGGACGGCCGAGGCGCGGAAGGTGCTGCGGGAGCTGCGCAGCGAGCACGACAGCCTCAAACAGGAACTGCGATCGCTCTCCCAGCCGCCGGTCGTGTACCTCGGCGGCGACGAGGAGGTGGACCTGGTGGTCGACCTCTCGCGGGTCCAGAGCGCGAGCTTCTAGTCAACCAAGGATCGATCAAGGAGGATCGCAATGAAGAACCCGACTGTCCCCGCCCTGGCTCTCGCCGGGCTGATGCTGGCCGGCTCCGCCTGGGCCGGCGAGCGGCAGCCCGCCCCGGCTCCGAACGGCAAGCCGGTGGTGCGCGAGAAGATCGTCATCGTCGACAAGGACGGCAAGGAGCACGTCTACGACTCGGAAGGCACGCCCGTCCGCCGCGGCTATCTCGGCGTGGGCCTGACCGAGCTGACCCCCGAGCTGCGCGCCCACTTCGGAGTGCCCGAGGATGCCGGAGTCATGGTCGGGAGCGTCGAGGACGGCAGCCCGGCGGACAAGGCCGGCCTCAAGGTGGGCGACATCATCGCCGCGCTCGACGGCAAGGACGTGAAGTCGAGCTGGGACATCCGCGCCCAGGTCCGCGAGCTCAAGGAGGGCGAGCAGGTGCCGCTGACGGTCTACCGCGACGGCAAGGCCCAGAACCTCTCCGCCACGGTCGCGATGCGCGAGCGGCCGGAGCTCGACATGGCGCCGCTCCTCTTCCGCGGTACTGGAGACGGCGAGCACCAGCCCATGATCCTGCAACTGGACCGCGAAAAGCTCCGCAACCTGCCGCGGGCGGAGGGCGCGCCCGGAGAGGGCGACGTGCTCCTGCGCCGGATGCGCTCCCCGCGCGAAGCCGAGCTGGAGAAGCGCCTCAAGGAGCTGGAGAAGCGGATCGCCGATCTGGAGAAGCTGCTGGAGAAGAAGTAGGCGAGAGAAAAGGATCCACGGTGTGATGACGGTGTGATGTAGGGGAGGGGCTTGTCCCCTCCCGGGTGGGGGAAAGCTCAAGATTCGGAACTCTTTGAATTCGGAGCTTCCGCCCTCCCGGGAGGGGACAAGCCCCTCCCCTACATTTCCAACAACAAGCACCCTAAAACCTGAGCACCTCCCAAGCCGCCGCCAGAGCCTTTGACTTGTCCGGCAGCAGCGTGTTTTCGAGCACTCTCGCGTAGGGCACCGGGCGGTCCGGAAAAGCCACGCGGCGGACCGGGGCGTCGAGCCAGGGGAAGGCGGCATCGGCCAGCCGGGCCGCCACCTCGGCTCCAAAGCCCAGGGTGAGCTGGGCCTCGTAGACCACCAGCGCCCGGCCGGTCTTCTTCACCGACGCCAGCACGGTCTCCTCGTCGTACGGCACCAGCGTCCGGAGGTCCACCACCTCGGCCTCCACCCCTTCCTTCGCCAGCTCCTCGGCCACCTCCATGCAGGTCCAGGTCGTGGCGCCGTAGCCGATCAGCGTGATCCGGTCGCCCGGCCGCATCACCCGCGCCTCGCCGAGCCGGGCCACGCCCTCGCCCTCGGGCAGGATCTCCTTCACCCGGCGGTAGAGGAACTTGTGCTCGAACATCATCACCGGGTTCGGATCGCGGATCGCCGCCTTGAGCAGGCCGCGGGCGTCGGCCGCGGTGGCCGGACAGACCACCTTGATCCCCGCCGTGTGGGCGAACCAGCCCTCGGGGTTCTGCGAGTGGAACGGCCCCGCGCCCACGCCGCCGCCCGTGGGCAGGCGGATCACGATCGGGCAGGGCACCTCCCAGCGGTAGTAGAGCTTGGCCGCCACGTTCACGAGCTGGTTGAAGCCGCAGGAGATGAAGTCGCCGAACTGCATCTCGACCACCGGGCGGTAGCCGAGCAGCGACGCGCCGATCGCGATCCCGATCGTGCCGCTCTCGGCGATGGGCGTGTCGAACACCCGCCGCGGCCAGCGGGCGTGGAGCCCCCGGGTCGTGCGGAACGCTCCTTCGAAGACGCCGATGTCCTGCCCTAGGACGACCACCGATTCGTCGCGCTCCATCTCCTCGTGGAGGGCGCGGTTGATGGCATCCACGTAGGTGGTTTCCTTCCCCTCCGGCGAGCGGGAGGGGATCACCGCTGGAGCCTCCGAAGGAGCAAAAACGGAACGGAAGGCGAGGGAGGGATCGGGCGGCGCGGCGGCGATCGCGCTGGTGATCGCCGTCTCGACCAGCCCGGCGATGCGGGCCTCCAGGCGGCCCCGCGTCTCCGCGTCGAGCACGCCCTCCTCTTCCAGGCGGCGGGCGTAGGCGGGGACGGGGTCGGCGGCGCGGTAGGCGGCGAGCTCCTCGGGCGGCACCACCTTCAGCGAATCGTCCCCCTCGGCGTGGCCGCGCATGCGGCCGAGCATGGCCTCGATCAGCGTCGGGCCCTGCCCGGAGCGGGCGCGGGCCACGGCGCGCTCCAGGGCCGCGGCCATGGCGTCGGGGTCGTTGCCGTCCACGGTCTCGGCCGGGATGCCGTACCCCGGGCCGCGGTCGCTCAGCCTCTGCGCCGCATATTGCAGGCGGGCCGGGGTCGAGAAGGCGTAGCGGTTGTTCTCGATCACCAGGATCAGCGGCAGCTTCCAGACGGCGGCCATGTTGAGCCCCTCGTGGAAGTCGCCGGTCGAGGTGGCGCCCTCGCCGATGAAGTTGATCGCGACGCG
>JBJMGZ010000603.1:0-4440 GCA_045807605.1 Thermoanaerobaculia bacterium
GCCGTACATCGAAAAGGCCAGCTTCGTCCGCGGCAGGCCCGTGCGGATGACCATCGTCTCCCTGCTGACCAGCCTGGGATGTCCCTACCGCTGCGACTTCTGCGTCGACTGGAAGAACGACTACGTGATGATGCCAGCGGATCGGCTCCTGGCCGATCTGCGCTATATCTCGGAGCATCTGCCCGGGGTCCTCGTCGCCTTCCAGGATCCCAACTTCGGCGTCAAGTTCGACGAGACGCTCGACCTGATCGAGCAGATCCCCGAGGGCCGGCGCAATCCCTACATCATGGAGAGCTCGCTGTCGATCCTGCGCGGCCCGCGGATGCACCGCCTCAAGGAGACGAACTGCATCTACGTGGCCCCCGGCGTCGAGTCGTGGACGGACTACTCGAACAAGGCCGGGGTCGGCCGCAGCGTGGGGCACGAGAAATTGGAGAGCGTCGTCGGCCAGTTCGAGGAGCTGCACCGGTACGTGCCGGGTCTGCAGGCGAACTTCCTCTTCGGCACGGACGGCGACCAGGGCGAGGAGCCCGCGGAGCTGACCCGGGAGTTCATCCGGCGCGTGCCTTTCGTCTGGCCGACGCTCAACATCCCCATCCCCTTCGGGGGGACGCCGATGTACGACCGCCATCTGGCCGAGGGCCGGATCCTCGAGGAGATCCCGTTCGCCTTCTACTACATGCCCCACCTGATCGTCCGGCCGCGGCACTACGATCCGCTGTCCTACTACGACCTGCTGATCGGGCTCTACCGCACGGTCGTCTCCAACCGGCTCCTGCTGCGCCGCGTGCGCAGCGCGCGCACCCGGGGCCTGCGGGCGCTGCACACCCTGCGCACCCTGGGGATGCGCGCGCAGCTCGGCCAGTTGCAGGAGATCCGCGCCCGCATTGCCCGCGACTCCGAGATGCGTGACTTCCTCGAAGGCCGTTCCCGCCGGCTCCCCGCCTTCTACCGGGAGCAGATGAAGACCCGGTTGGGCTCCTATGCGGAGCTCCTCTCCGAGGACGACCTGAGGCCGCGGCTCGAGCCGCCGGGGACAGCTTCGCCGGCCGAGCCCAAGCCCGCCGAGCCCAAGATGGTCACGCTCGGCGGCCGTCGCCCGCGGGCCTCGGCGGCCGGCTAGAGCTTCGGCGGCGGTCCCGGTCCGCCCGCGGCGTTGCGCACGAGCTGCGCGTAGAAGCGCACGGCTCCGGCATAGTCCTCGACGCTCACCCGCTCGTTCGTGCCGTGGATGCGCTCCAGGTCCGCGGCCGTGACCGACACCGGGATGAACCGGTACACGTTCGGGGAGAGCTTCTGGAAGTGCTTCGTGTCCGTCCCGCCGGAGAGGAGGTTGGGCGCGGCGAGCATGCCGGGGAACACCTGCGACACCGTCGTCTGCAGGAGGCGGAACGGCTCCGCGCCCGTCTTCGACTGCGGGGAAGGCTCGCTGGCGAGATTGCCCGAGACCGCCACCTGGATGCCCGGCCCGACGGTCGCGCGCACGTGCTCCAGCACGGCCGCGACCGAGTCGCCGGGCAGGATGCGGAAGTTGACCCACGCCTTGGCCTCGCTGGGCAGCACGTTCTCCTTGATCCCGCCGCGGATCATGGTGGCCGCCGTGGTCGTTCGCATGCGCGCGTCCGAAGCGGGCTCGCCGGCGAACTGCCTCTTCACCGCCGGCTCGAACAGCCAGAGGTTGGCGAGCGGCAGGCGCGCCGCGAGCGGCAGCTCGGGCGCCAGAAAGTCGAACGACTCGCGCGTGGCGCCGTCGATGCGGGCGGGCATCGGGTTCTGCTCCAGCTTCTGCACCGCGGCGGCAACCAGGCCGATGGCGGTGCTCTTCGGCGGCATCGACGAGTGGCCGCCCTCGCCGCGGGCGGTCAGCTCCACCGTGACGAATCCCTTCTCGGCCGTGCTGATCATGGCGACAGGGGAGTCGAGCCCGGGGACCATCCCCTTGGCGATGATGCCTCCCTCGTCGAGGATCAGCGCCGGCCGCACCCCGCGGCTCGCGAGCAGCTTCGCGATCGCCGCGGCGCCGCGCAGGCCGCCCACCTCCTCGTCGTGGCCGAACGCGAGGAGCACGGTGCGCTCCGGCTGGAACCCCTGACCGATCAGCGTCTCGATCCCTTCGAGGACCCCGAGCACGGAGACCTTGTCGTCCATGGCGCCCCGGCCCCAGATGTAGCCATCCGCGATCGCGCCGGAGAAGGGCGGATGCGTCCACTTCCCCTCCGTGCCCGGCTCGACCGGAACCACGTCCATGTGGGACATGAGGAGGATGGGAGGCAGCTCCGGCTTCCATCCCGGCCAGGTATAGAGAAGGCTGTAGTCGGCCACGACCTCGCGCGTCAGCGTCTGGTGGACGCGGGGGAAGCTCGCCTCCAGATACCGGTGGAGGTCGAGGAACGCCTGGGCCTCCACGTCCTTCCCCTGCTCGTGCGAGACGGTGGGGAAGCGCACGGCGCCGGCCAGCCGCTGCGCCGCGGCATTGGCGTCGACCGCGAGGTCGGTGACCGGCTCGGCCTTCACCTGCCGGGACTCCAGTGTGGAGGCCCGGACCAGGAGGACGGCCAGGAGGACGAGGATGGCGATTCCGAGGACGGCGAGGGTCTTCTTCATGTCCAGGCTCCCGAAGCTCGGCGGGTATCTTACGTGATGCCGGGGTCCATACCGTCTCCTCCGGCGCTCGTAGCCGTTCCGAAGAATTCGGAGCGGCCTTGCGGAACCTGGCAGCGGCTTCGAAGAACTTCGGAGAGACTCTGAAGAAGTTGAGAGAGGCTCCGAAGTACTTCAGACTGGCTCTGAGGAACTTGAGAGCTACTCCGAAGTAGTTGGGAGTGACTCTGAGGAAGTTGAGAGAGGCTCCGAACTACTTCAGACTGACTCTGAGGAAGTTGGGAGCCACTCTGAAGAAGTTGGGAGTGGCTCTGAAGAAGTTGAGAGAGGCTCCGAGGTACTTCAGAGAGGCTCCGAGCCAGTTCCCTGGGACCCTAATACATGCCAGGCGAGTGTTGAAGCGTTTCCAGGAATGACATTTCGGACCCGTTTTCCGTCTCTACACGGGTACTATGTCAAGACCACTGCGCTTCATCCCCGAAGAAGGCTCCCTCGTAGAAATCACCTGCCGCACCGACCAGGGCCGGTTCCTTTTGCGGCCCGACCCGGTGATCGACGACATCCTCCTCGGCGTCCTCGGCCGCGCCCAGCGGCTCTACCCGGTCGAGATCTGCGGCTTCTCTTTCCAGTCATCGCACTACCACCTGCTCCTGTGGGTTCCGGACGTCAGAAGCATGGCCAGGTTCATGGGGTACTTCCAGACCAACGCGGCGCGCGAGGTCGCTCGCTTGACCGACTGGCCGAACGGGGTCTGGTCCGACCGCTATAAGTCGATCCCGGTCAGCGACGAGCCCGCGGCCCAGATCGACCGGCTGCGATACGTGCTTGCCCAGGGCGTCAAGGATGGGCTCGTAGCCCGGGTCGAGGAGTGGCCCGGCATCAGCATGATCAAGGCCGTGCTCGAGGGCGAGCCCATTCGCGGCACCTGGTTCAATCGAACCCTGGAGTACCGGGCCCGGCTGCGCGGGAAAAAGAAGGACTCCGAACCGGAGAGCTTTCCGTCGGAAGAGACCGTCACGCTCTCTCAACTGCCCTGCTGGCGGCACCTCAGTCCGGAGGTTTATCGGGAACTGGTGGCAGGGCTGGTGCGCGAGATCGAGTCTGACGCCGCGGCGGAACGGAAGCTCACGGGCAGGGAGCCGCTCGGCCCGGAGGCCATCCTGAGCCAGCATCCGCAAACGCGTCCGGAGAAGCTCAAGAAATCGCCGGCGCCTCTGTTCCACGCGGCCAGCAAGGACGCCCGCCAAGGGCTGAGGGCGGCCTACGGCCTCTTCCTCGCAGCTTTTCGGGAGGCAGCGGAGCGACTCAAGGCCGGAGACCGCCTGGCGAGATTCCCCAACGGCTGCTTTCCGCCGGCCTTGCCGTTCGTGGGTTTGTCGGCGGCAGCATCGCCGTAGCCGGCGAGCGGAGTTGCCGAGCCCACAACGGAAGGACTTCGGAGCTGGAAGACATCCAGGCCAGGAGAGGTGTGCCCGAGAAGCCGAGCGCCACTCCAGAGCGACTGATGAGAGCCTACCTTCGAACGATTCTGCGCGTCGAATAGCTCGCCAGCGCCGAGAAAATCACCCAGGAAGCTCGCCATGAGCTGTCTGGGGGCGGGGACAAGCGGAGAACTACACATTCTCCTTTAACACTCGCCAGCCACCTATTCCTGGGCTGTCACCGTGAAGGTCCAGCTCTCCCGGCCAGGTTGGCGCGAGCCGCGGACAGGTAGTCACGGGTGGAGGAGCTTCATCCCCGCTCTCAGGTCCTGCGCGTCTGTTCGAGGGCCGTCGCCATCTCCTGGATGAGCGCGAGCGTGACCTGTTCGGCCTCCGCGGCCTTCTGGAAGAGGAGGAA
>JBJMGZ010000604.1:0-4014 GCA_045807605.1 Thermoanaerobaculia bacterium
GGCGCGCCGCACCGGATGTGGCCGCGCAGCCCGTGCCGCGCCGTCCCGCGGCTCTCCGGGGGCAGCCCGCGCCGCTCTCCTTCGCGCAGCAGCGCCTCTGGTTCCTCGACCGGCTGCAGCCGGGCACCGCCGCCTACAGCATCCCGGCCCTGCTGCGTTTCGACGGGCCGTTGCGGCCCGAGGTGCTCGCCGCCGTGCTGGCCAAGGTGGTGAGCCGCCACGCCGCGCTGCGCACCACGTTCGAGCTGTCGGCCGATCCCTCGTTCGGCGGCGATCCGGTGCAGGTCGTCCACCAACCCGCCTCCTGGTCGGTGCCCGTGATCGACCTCGCCGGACTGCCGGCGGACGAGCGCGGGGCCGAGGCCCGGCGGCTGGCGGACGCGGAAGCCAGGACGCCTTTCGACCTCCAGCGCGGGCCGCTGCTGCGCACCGCGCTGCTGCGCCTCGATGCCGAGGAGCATTGGCTGCTCGCCACGCTGCACCACATCGTCGCCGACGGCTGGTCGCTCGATCTGCTGCTGCGCGAGATCGGGGTCCTCTACGGCGCCTTTGCCGAGGGGCGGCCCTCCCCGCTGCCCGAGCTGCCGATGCAGTATCCGGACTTCGCGGCCTGGCAGCGGAGCTCGCTCGCGGGGGAGGAGCTGGAGCGGCAGCTCGCCTGGTGGCGCGGGCGCCTGGCCCGGCCGCCGGCCTTCGAGCTGCCCCTCGACCGGCCGCGGCCGCCGGTCTGGAGCTTGCGCGGCGACGTCGTGAAGATGGAGCTGCCGGAGACGCTCGCGGGCCGCCTGGAGCGCTTCGGCCAGGGCCACCAGGCCACGCCGTTCATGACCCTGTTCGCCGGCTTCGTGACCCTGCTCCACCGCTACACCGGCGAGGAGGACCTGCTGGTGGGCACGCCGGCCGCGGGGAGGAGCCGCGTCGACATCGAGGAGCTGATCGGGTTCTTCGTCAACATGCTGCCGCTGCGCGTCGGGTTGGAAGGGGAGCCGACCTTCCTGGAGGTGCTGGGCAGGGTGCGGGAGTCGGCGCTCGCGGCGTATGCCTGCCAGGACATCCCGTTCGAAAAGCTGGTCGCGGAAGTGGCGCCGCAGCGCGACCTGTCGCGCAACCCGCTGTTCCAGGTGCTCTTCGCCTTCCTGGACGGCGGCGAGCGCACCCCGGTCGTGCCCGGCCTGACGATGACGCTGGAGGAGCTGGTGCACGCCGGCACCGCGAAGTTCGACCTCTCGTTCCACGTCACCCGCGCCGCGGGCCGGCTGCACATCTGGGCGGAGTACGCGACCGCGCTCCTCGACCGTGCCACGGTGCTGAGGCTGAGCGAGCACTTCGGCCGGCTCCTGGAGGAGGCGCTGGCCCATCCGGAGATGCCGGTCGCGCATCTGCCGCTCCTCGGCGAGGCCGAGCGCGCGCAGCTCGCCGCCTGGGATGCCGCCGGAATCCGCCGCCATCCCGAGGGGCTGCTGCACGGGCTCTTCGAAGCCCAGGCGGAGCGCACGCCCGGGGCCGTGGCGCTGGTGGCCGGCAAGGACGTCCTCACCTACTCCGAGCTGGACGAGCGCTCGGCCCGTCTCGCCGGGCGGCTGCGCGCCCTGGGGGCCGGTCCCGAGGTGGGGGTGGCGGTCTGCCTCGAGCGCAAGGCCGAGCTGGTCGTGGCGCTGATGGCAGTCCTGCGCAGCGGCTCGTTCTACTTGCCGCTCGACCCGCACCATCCCGCGGAGAGGCTGAGCTTCCTGCTGGAGGACAGCGGCGCCCGGATCGCCGTCACGGAGAGCCACATCGCGGCGGACCGGCTGCCGCTGATGGCGCGGACCGTGCTCCTCGACCGGCCGGAGCCGGCCGCCCCGGTCCTTCCTCCCGCCGCGGTGCTACCGGGAAACCTGGCCTACCTGATCTACACCTCGGGCTCGACCGGCAGGCCCAAGGCGGTGGCCATCGAGCACCGCAGCGCCGCCGTGTTCGCGCATTGGGCGCGCGAGGCCTTCTCGCCCGAGGAGCTGCGCGGCGTGCTCGCCTCGACCGCGGTCACCTTCGACCTCTCGATGTTCGAGATCTTCGCGACCCTGGCCTGGGGCGGCACCGTGGTGCTGGTGGAGAACGCGCTGGCGGATCTCCCTGCCGTCGGGGACGGCGTGGAGGTCACGCTGGTCAACACCGTGCCCTCCGCGATGGCCGAGCTGCTGCGCAACGACCGCCTGCCGGCCTCGGTGCGAACGATCAACCTGGCCGGCGAGGCGCTGCCGCGCTGGCTGGCGGACCTGGCCTATGCGCGGCCGGAGACGGACCGGCTGTGCAACCTCTACGGCCCGTCGGAGGACACTACGTACTCGACCTGGACGGTGGTGGAGCGCAGTACCGCCGGTACCGCCGCCATGGAGCGTGCGCCGTCGATCGGCCGGCCGGTGGACGACACGCGCGGGTACGTGGTGGACCGCTGGCTGGAGCGGCTCCCGATGGGGGTCCCCGGCGAGCTCTGCCTGGCCGGCGCGGGCCTGGCCCGCGGCTACCTGGGCCGGCCGGAGCTGACGGCGGAGCGCTTCCTGCCCGATCCGTTCTCGGCCGAGCCCGGAGCGCGGATGTACCGCACGGGCGACCTGGTGAGGCTGCGGCGGGACGGCGAGATGGAGTACCTGGGCCGGCTGGATCACCAGGTCAAGGTGCGGGGCTTCCGCATCGAGCTGGGAGAGGTGGAGGCCGCTCTCGCCCGCCAGCCCGGCGTGGAGTCGGCGGTGGTGATCGCCCGCGAGGACGTGCCGGGCGACAAGCGGCTGGTGGCCTACGTCGCGGGCTCCGGTCTTTCAAATCTTTCCGCGGTGGACCTGCGCCACGCGCTCCAGCAGGTGCTGCCCGACCCGATGGTGCCGTCGGCCTTCGTGTTCCTGGAGGCGTTCCCCCTCACGGCCCATGGCAAGGTCGACCGCCGGTCGCTGCCCGCGCCCGACGCCGCGCATCCCGCGACCGCCGCCGAGTTCGTGGCCCCGCAGACCGCGCTGGAGGAGGAGGTGGCGCAGGTGTGGGGAGAGGTGCTGGGCGTGGAGCGCGTCGGCTCGAACGACAGCTTCTGGGAGCTGGGCGGGCACTCGCTGCTGGCGACCCGGGCTCTCTCGCGCCTGGAGGCCTCCTTCGGAGTGGCTCTGCCGCTCCAGTCCCTGTTCGCGGCGCCGACGCTCGCGGGCTTCTCCTCCGTGCTCGCGGAGAGCGTGCTCGCCGGTCAGGGGGAGGCGGAGATGGACGAGGCCATGGCGGAGCTGGGCGACCTGACGGAGGAAGAGGTGCGAGCCCTGATCGAGCAGACGGTCCGCGAGCTCGAGGAGCTGGCATGAGCGGCGACGGCGTCTCCAGGCGGACGGGCAATCTCTCGCCCGAGAAGCAGGCCCTGCTCGTCCTGCAGATGAAGAAGAAGAAGGCGGCCGAAGCTGCGGCCGCGCGCACGGCCTCCGGGATGCCCCGCCGCCCCGAACCGTCCGCCCCGGCGCCGCTCTCTTTCGCGCAGCAGCGCCTCTGGCTGCTCGACCGCCTGGAGCCGGGCACCACGGCCTACAACATGCCGATCCATGCCCGCCTGCGCGGCGCGCTCGACGCCGCGGCCCTGGAGCTGGCCGTCGGCGCCATCCTCCGCCGCCATGACGCTCTGCGCACCACCTTCGTCGAGCGGGATTCCCAGCCGGTGCAGGTCGTCTCTCCGCCGGGGAGCTTCCGCCTGCCGGCCGCGGACCTCTCGGGCCTGCCGGAGGAGCTGCGCCGGGCCGAGGAGAGCCGCCTCCTCGTGGCCAGCGGACGTCCTTTCGACCTCGAGCGGGGACCGCTGTTCCGGGCGGCCCTGGTGCGCCTCGCGCCTGGGGAGCACCTGCTCCTGCTGGACATGCACCACATCGTCTCGGACGGCTGGTCCTTCGGAGTCTTCTTCCGCGAGCTGGCGGCGCTCTACGAATCGTTCCACGATGGCCGGGTCCCCACGCTGCCAATCCTGCCCGAGCTGCCCGTCCAATATCCCGACTTCGCCGTCTGGCAGCGCGA
>JBJMGZ010000605.1:0-3600 GCA_045807605.1 Thermoanaerobaculia bacterium
CGCGCCCATGGCGGCTGGATCGTAGCATGGGAAATGCATAGAGTTCGGGTCCGAAGGGGGAAGCGCATGAGCGACAGGGAGGTGATGCAGGAGAGCCGCGTGGTGGGGGCGGAGCTGCGGCTGGGGCGGTACGAGCCGGCGGTGCAGGCGCGGCTGGAGCGCTGGCAGTCCGAGAGCTTCGGCAGCCGCCTGTGGGGCAAGGACCACACCGTCTGGTCGGCCCGGCCGGTGCCCGAGCTGACCGACCGCCTGGGCTGGCTCAAGCTGCCCGAGTCCATGCGCACCCAGGCCGAGGACCTCGCCCGCTTCGGCCAGGAGGCCCGCGCCGCCGGCTTCCGCGATGCCGTCGTCCTCGGCATGGGCGGATCGAGCCTCGCGCCCGAGGTCTTCGCCCGCACCTATGGCTCCGGCCAGGGCTACCCAGCGCTCTCCGTCCTGGACAGCACGCATCCGGAGGCGGTGCGCTCTCTCGCCGCCCGGCTCGATCCCACGCGCACGCTCTTCGTGGTCTCCAGCAAGTCGGGCACCACGACCGAGACGCTGTCGCTCTTCCGCGCCTTCTGGCAGTGGACGGCCGAGGCGCTGGCCTCGACCTACGAGGCCGGCCGCCGCTTCGTCGCGGTCACCGATCCCGGCACGCCGCTCGAAAAGCTGGCCCGCGAGCGCGGCTTCCGCGCCGTCTTCAACGCGCCCGAGGACGTGGGCGGCCGCTACAGCGCCCTCACCAACTTCGGCCTGGTGCCGGCGGCGCTCCTCGGCGTGGACGTGCGGGAGCTGCTGCTGCGGGCGCGCGCCATGGCCGAGGCGTGCACGGGGCCGGCGGCGTCCTCGAATCCCGGCCTGGTGCTCGGCGCCGCTCTCGGCGAGCTGGCGCTGGCGGGCCGCGACAAGGTGACGTTCCTGGCCTCGCGGGGGATCGAATCCTTCCCCGACTGGATCGAGCAGCTCATTGCCGAGAGCACCGGCAAGATCGGCCGCGGCATCGTGCCGGTCGTGGGGGAGCGGACCGGGGAGGCGGGCGATCCCGGCGCGTATGGCCAGGACCGCTTCTTCGTGGGGCTGTTCTCAGGGGAGGACAAGCCTTTGGAGATGCGCCTCGCCGCCCTGGAAACCGCGGGCCATCCGGTGGCGCGCTTCCGGCTGTCGGACCCGGCGGACCTCGGGCGCGAGATGTTCCGCTGGGAGATGGCCACGGCCGCGGCCGGGGCGGTCCTCGGGGTCAACCCGTTCGACCAGCCCGACGTGCAGCTCGCCAAGGAGCTGGCCACCCGGGCCATGAAGGAGCGCTCCTCGGGAGCGCCGGCCGCGCCCTCCAACGAGATCCGGGCTTCCGACGCCGGACCGCTCGGCAGCGCGCTGGAGCACTGGCTGGCCGGAGCGGGAGCGGGGAGCTACCTCGGGGTCCACGCCTATCTCCCCGCGGGCCGGGAGACCACGGAGATCCTGCGCGACATCCAGGCGCGCCTCCGCGACCGCACCCGTCTGGCCACGACGTTCGGCTACGGCCCGCGCTTCCTGCACTCGACCGGCCAGCTCCACAAGGGGGGGCCGGACACCGGCCGCTTCCTTCAGATCGTGGATGAGCCGGAGCACGACCTGCCGGTGCCCGAGGCCGATTTCACCTTCGGCACCCTGATCCGCGCCCAGGCGGATGGCGACCGCAGCGCCCTGGAGCAGCGCGGCAGGCGGGTGGTGCGAATCAACCTCGGCAGCGACGTCCCGGGGGGCCTCGCCCGGTTGCGGGGGGCGCTGGGAGCCTGACGTGGCCGCTCGCGCCATGGTCCTGGCCGGCGACGTCGGCGGGACCAAGTGCAATCTCGGGCTGTTCGAGGTCGCCGGCGGGGTGCCGCATCCTCTGAGGAGCGGCAAGTACCCGAGCGCGGACTATCCCGGTCTCGCTCCTCTTCTGGAAGAGTTCCTCGGCAGCGACGCCCGTGAGGTCCGCGCCGCCTGCTTCGGGGTGCCCGGCCCCGTCCTGGAGAACCGCACGAGCACGCCGAACCTGGCCTGGGAGCTCGACGGCGGCGCGCTCTCGCCGCTCGTCGGAGGGCACGCCGTGGTCCTGATCAACGATCTGGTGGCCACGGCCGAAGGGGTCCCGCTGCTGCGCCAGGACGAGCTCGCCACGCTCCACCCCGGGGGTCCCGGCGCGGCCGGCGCGGGCAACCTGGCGCTGATCGCGGCCGGGACGGGACTGGGCATGGCCCTGCTGCCGCGGGTGGCCGGAGCCTGGGTGCCGGTCCCCTCGGAAGGCGGGCACATGGACTTCGCCCCGCGCAACGAGGACGAGGCCGGCCTGCTCTTCTATCTCCGCGAAGTCTTTCATGGGCGTGTGAGCGTCGAGAGGGTGGTCTCCGGCCCGGGGCTCTACAACATCTACCAGTACCTGAGGGACCGCGCCGGCCTGCCGGAGACTCCCGCGGTGCGGGAGGAGCTGGACCGCGGGGAAGATCCATCCCGGGCGATCGGAGAGGCCGCGCTGGCCGGATCCTGCGGCCTCTGCTCGCGCGCGGTGGAGATGTTCGTCTCGGCCTACGGCGCCGCCGCCGGCAACCTGGCCCTGGTCGGAACGGCCACGGGAGGCGTCTACCTCGGGGGAGGCATCGCCCCGAAGCTCCTCCCGCGCCTCCAGGACGGCGCCTTCCTCCGCGCCTTCTTCGACAAGGGCCGTTTCCGCAGCTTCCTGGAGGCGGTGCCCGTCCGGGTGATCCTCAACGACCGCGCCGCGCTGCTGGGAGCGGCAAGGCACGCGGCTGGGCTGCTGGCCTAGATCTGGAGTGCGGCATGACTGCAACATGGGACAGGTGAGGCGCCCTCCAGCGCTACCTGCGCTGAAGCTCCTCACGTCGGCGTTAGGCTCAAAAGGTCCTTTCTTGCCGACTGCGTCAGCGGGTGCTCGGGCCCGAGGACCTGCTCGAAGATCTCCAGTGCCTTTCGCGCCAGCGGCTCCGCCTCGTCGCTTCGTCCCAGGTCCCGCAGGATGCCTGCGAGGATCTGTGATTTGCGCGCGGTCTTGGGGTCGTTTTCGCCATGTACCTGCAGTCCAATTTTCAGGGAACGCCGGATCAGGGGCTCCGCTTCCGAGGCGCGTCCCGTGGAGGCGAGCAGGAAAGCCAGGTTGTGGAGATCCCGGGTTACTGAACGCCCGGTTTCTTCCTTCCGCTCCTCGTCCTTGGCCAGGGCTTTCCGGAGCATCCCCTCCGCTTCGGTCCACTGTTGCCGATCCATCAGGATAAGGGCCAAGCTGTTGACGGCTTGGCACACCTCGAGCGAGCTTTCTCCGCAGACGGTGGAATAGATGTTGATGGATCTCCTCAGCAGGGGTTCGGCCTCATCCGTGCGCCCCGTTCTTCTGAACAGCTCGCCGAGGTTGAGGAGGCCGACGGCGACAGCGCGGCTCTCCCGGCCAAAGAGCGTCTGGTCGAGCTTCAGCACGGAATGCATGAGAGGTTCGGCTTCCCTGTACAGGCTCCTGGCGCAGAGGAGCAGGCTGAGCGCAGTCGACAGGCGCGACAGGGAGCCGGCTTCCGCGATCTGCCGCTCCCTGGCGTGCGCCAGGACTTGCGCTGCGTGAGGCCGCAGAAGATCCCAGACCGGCCA
>JBJMGZ010000606.1:0-4697 GCA_045807605.1 Thermoanaerobaculia bacterium
GTGGGAGAAGTCGCCGGCCTGCTCGAACTGGGGCTCGATCGCGGTTTTTCCATCGCGGTCGATATAGCCCAGGAGATTGCCGGCGCGCACCGCGGCCAGGTCTTCGTAGAAGCTGAAAGCGTCGTCGTACCGCGGGTTGACGACGTATTTGCCTTCCTCGTCGACGTAGCCGTGCCGGCCGCCGAGCTGGACCACGGCGAGCCCTTCGGTGAAGCCGTAGGCCTTGTCGAACTGCGGCGCGATGACGACCTCGCCCTTGGCATTGATATAGCCGGCGCGGCCGCCCTGAGTAATGACGTAGAGCCCGCTGGGGTTCTTGCTGGCGCCGGTCTGCTCGCACCCGGCCAGCGCGAGCGCGATGAGGACTGCCACTCCGGAAGCTCTTCTCCGCATGGCTCAACCCCCTCCTGGACGGAACGGGCCCATTTTACCCCACCGACGACTCCCGCTTCTTCGCCTCCAGCTCCTCCAGCGTCTTCGGCCAGTCCTTCTTGAGGAGTTGGGAGAGCGCCCGGTCGGCGAGGAGGCGGCCGCCGGGATCGTAGGCGGTCAGGGCTTCCTCTCCCCGGACCAGGTGGAGCGAGGCGCGCTTCTTGGAGCCGGCCTCGGTGAGCGTCAGGGTCCCGTTGGCGAAGTCGAAGGCCGCCAGGCCGATCTTGCCCTGGATCTTCGCGCCGCGGGGCTTCCAGTGGAGACGTCCCGTGATCATCAGGTGGAGCACCGCGAAGAGCTCGCCCTCGAAGCCGATCACGATGCGCTTGCCCAGACGGCGGAGGTCCCGCACGCGCCGGCCCGGGAGGCTCGACAGCGGCGGATCGACCGTGCGCACCAGGAACGGGCTTCCCAGGCGGATCCCCTCCAGCGGCTGGCCCAGGATGCGGGACCGCAGCGCGTCCAGGTAGACCTCGACGTCCGGCAGCTCGGGCATGGACGGAGCCTATGTCAAGTCGCCGTCACGGGAATGTGGCGGGAGCTCCTCATGGTTTTCGTACATTCCATTGAAGGAGGCGACCGGAACCGTGAGAAAAGCCACCATCCCCAACCATCCTCGCCGCAGTGCGGCAGATCATGGTATAGTCGTTCGGCTATGAGACTGTCGGACGTTCGCGCCATCGTCACAGGGGCAGCCGGCGGGCTGGGAGGGTGCTTTGCGCTGGAGCTGGCGCGGGCGGGCGCGAAGGTCTTCGCAGGGGACACGAACGCCGCCGGTCTGCGCAGGCTGGCGGCGGAGGCCGAGGACCTGCCGGGCGAGGTGTTCGTGGGCAAGCTCGACATCACGGAGGAGGCGTCGGTGGCCGAGCTCGTCGCGAGCGCGGCCGGGCAGATGGGCGGGCTGAACGTCCTGGTCAACAGCGCCGGCATCGCTCGCGACGGGCTGCTCGTCCAGCCCGATGAAACCGGCGGGGAGGCGCAGAGGCTCCCCCTGGCGCAGTGGCGCAAGGTCGTGGACGTGAACCTGACCGGGCAGTTCCTGATGGCGCGCGAGCTCGCGGCGCACGTCATCCGGACCGGCACGCGCGACGCCGTGATCGTGAACCTGTCCTCGATCGCGCGGGCGGGCAATCCCGGACAGTCGAACTATTCCGCTTCGAAGTCGGGCCTCGACGCCTGCACCCGCACCTGGGCGCTGGAGCTGGCCCGCCATGGCATCCGCGTCGGCGGGGTCGCTCCCGGCGTCACGGAGACCGGGTTTCTGGAAGGTTTTTCCGAGGAGGCTCTCGCCCGCCTCAGGGCCGGGATCCCGCTCGGCCGGCTCGGCCGGCCGGAAGAGATCTGGCAGGCGGTGAGGTTCATCCTGGAGTGCGACTTTTTCACGGGCCGAACCGTGGAGGTGGACGGCGGCGCCAGCATGGGCGTCCTCTGATCCATCCTGCTCTGCCGTAAGTACTTAAGGCCGGGGCGCGCTTTGGGCTCTGCCCCGCACCCTGTTCTCTCGGGAGATCTGCCGTACCCCTTGTGGAAAGGATTTGCAGGGCTGTCATGAACACGGATTCCAATCTCGTCGACGTCCTTCGCCGCCGGGCTGCCGAGCACCCGGACCGGGTGGCGTACCGCTTCCTCGACGACGGGGAGGAGGAGGGGAGCTCGCTCACCTACGCGGAGCTGGACCGCCGGGCGCGCGCCCTGGGCGCGTTCCTCCAGCGGCACGGCGGAGCCGGCGAGCGCGCGCTGCTGCTCTATCCCCCGGGACTCGACTTCGTGGTGTCGTTCCTCGGCTGCCTGTACGCGGGCACCGTGGCCGTCCCCGCCTATCCGCCGCGCTCGAACCGGCCGGATTCCCGCCTCCAGGCGATCGCCCGCGACGCCCGGCCCCGCTTCGCCCTCACCACTCCCGTCCTGCGCGACAAGGCCGGCGTGTTTCTGGCCAGGAACCCGGAGCTCGCGGGCGTGCAATGGGTGGCGACCGAGGAGATGGACCTCTCTCTCTCCGATTCCTGGGAGCGCGGTCCCGAGCTGAATGCGGAGGGCGTGGCCTTCCTCCAGTACACGTCCGGATCCACCGCCACTCCCAAGGGGGTGGTGGTCCGCCACGGCAACCTGGTGCACAACGAGGAGATGATCCGGCGCGCCTTCGGCCAGTCGGAGGAGTCGGTGATCGTGGGCTGGCTGCCGCTCTACCACGACATGGGGTTGATCGGGAACGTGCTCCAGCCCCTCTACGTGGGCGGCACCTGCGTGCTCATGGCGCCGGTCGCTTTCCTGCAGCGGCCGTCGCGCTGGCTGCGCGCCATCAGCCGCTATCGCGCGACCGGCAGCGGCGGCCCCAACTTCGCCTTCGAGCTGTGCGTGAGGAAGGTGAGCCCGGAGGAGCGCGAGGGGCTCGACCTGTCGTGCTGGGAGGTGGCCTACAACGGCGCCGAGCCGGTGCGCGCCGACACCCTGGAGCGTTTCGCCGAGTCGTTCGCGCCGCAGGGCTTCCGCCGCGAGGCGTTCTACCCCTGCTACGGCCTTGCCGAGGCCACGCTCTTCGTGAGCGGTGGCGAGCGCGGCAGCTTCCCCGAGGTCCTGGAGGTGAATGCCGAGGCGCTGGAGCGCAACCGGGCTGAAGAGGCTCGCTCCGGAGGCCGCTCGCTCGTGAGCTGCGGCTCTCCCTGGCTCGAGCAGCGGATCGAGATCGTGGACCCCGAGAGCTGCCGTCCTCTGCCCGAGGGCGAAGTGGGCGAGGTCTGGATCTCCGGACCGAGCGTGGCCGGCGGCTACTGGAACCGGCCCGAGGAGAGCGAGCGCACGTTCGGGGCGCGGCTGGCGGGCAGCGAGGATGCCTTCCTGCGCACGGGCGATCTCGGGTTCCTCTCCGGCGGCGCGCTCTATCTCACCGGTCGCGCCAAGGACCTGATCATCCTGCGCGGCCGCAACCTCTATCCCCAGGACCTGGAGCTGACGGCCGAGCGGAGCCATGGCGATCTGCGCCCCGGCTGCGGCGCGGCGTTCGCGGTCGAGATCGAGGGCGAGGAGCGCCTGGTGCTCGTGCAGGAGGTGGAGCGCGACGCCGAGAAGCGCTGGCAGAAGGGGACGGGATCGGCCGCCGAGGTGGCCGAGGCCGTGCGCCGCGCCGTGGCCACGGAGCACGAGGCCGCGGTCCATGCGGTGGTGCTGCTGCGCGCCGGCAGCGTGCCCAAGACCTCCAGCGGCAAGATCCGCCGCCAGTCGTGCCGCGCCGACTTCCTGGCCGGCAACCTGGAGCCGGTGGAGCAGTGGACCCAGGGGGATACGACGGCCGGCGAGGCGCCGCGCACTCCCACCGAGGAGCGGCTGGAGCGCATCTGGGCCGAGGTGCTGGGCCTGGAGCGCGTCGGGGTCGAGCGCGATCTCTTCGAGCTGGGCGCGGACTCGCTGCGCGCCACGCAGCTCCTGGCGCGCACGAACGAGGCGTTCGGCGTCGGTCTGACGATCGACTCGCTGTTCGGCGCGCCGTCGATCTCGGAGCTCGCCGCGCTGCTCGACCAGGGAGATCCGGCCGCCGCCGACCTGCCGCTCGTGCCGGTGCCTCCGGTGGAAGAAACCGGCGGCACCCCGCTCTCCTTCGCGCAGCGCCGGCTCTGGTTCCTGCACCAGCTCGATCCCGAGAACCCGGTGCACAACATCGCGGCGTCGATCCGTCTGCGGGGCCGCCTCGACGTGGCCGCTCTCGCCCAGGTTTTCGACGAGGTGGTGCGCCGCCACGAGGCCCTGCGCACCGGGTTCGCCAGCCCCGGCGAGGAGCCGGTGCAGGTGGTGCGGCCCGCCAGCCCTATCCCGATGCCGGTGTTCGAGGTGGGCGAGCTGGGAGGAGAGGAGGAGGTCCGGCGGCTCGCCGCCGATCTCGCGCGCCTGCCGTTCTCCCTGGAGACCGGACCGTTCCTGCGCGTGGCGCTGGTGCGGTTCAGCGCGGAGCAGCACGAGCTGCTGCTGTCGCTCCACCACATCGCCTCGGACGGCGGCTCGCTCGCCGTGCTGGTGCGGGAGATGGGCGCGCTCTGCGAGGCGTTCGCGGCGGGCCGGCCGTCGCCGCTTCCCGACCTGCCGGTGCAGTACGCGGACTACGCGGCCTGGCAGCGGCGCCGGCTCGACGCGGGCGGGCTCCAGGCGGGGCTCGCGTTCTGGCGCCAGCAGCTCGGCGGCGAGTTGCCGGTGGTGGAGCTGCCCGCGGACCAGCCGCGGCCGGCGGTGCTCTCCTACCGCGGCGCGCACTGCGAGCGCCTGGTGCCCGCGCGGCT
>JBJMGZ010000607.1:0-3094 GCA_045807605.1 Thermoanaerobaculia bacterium
GGGTCACCCTGATCCGCGGCGACGGCTGCCGTCGCCGCGGATCAGGGTGACCCGGAGCCCCGAATGGTATTTCCCCGAGCCGGCGCCGATCTCGTGCAGCCAGCGCTGGAGGTCGGCGCCGGGCTGCACCGCGCGCTCGGCCACGATCGGGGAGAGCATGCGCAGCGTGTCGAGGAGCTGGGTCGAGGCGCTGCGCTGGAACAGGCCGGGCAGGAGGACCCAGAGCAGCGCCGAGGCGGTGAGCACCGCGGCCAGCGCGGGCCAGAGCGGCGCCAGCCGCAGCTTGGGAGGGAAGCCCAGGAGCCGCAAGGCCGTCAGGGCCTCAGCCTGTACCCGACGCCGATCACGGTCTCGATGCGGTCGGCCTCGGAGCCCAGCTTGCGGCGCAGGCGGCGGATGTGGGTGTCCACGGTGCGGCTGTCGATGTCCTCGGCATAACCCCAGACGTCGGAGAGGAGCTGGCCGCGGGTCTGCACCCGGCCCTGGCGCTCCATCAGCAGGCGCAGGAGGCGGAACTCGGTGGCGGTCAGCGGCACGTCCCTGCCGCCCAGCCGGAGCTGGTGCCCGGAGATGTCGAGCTCGATGCCGCCCACCTGGAGCAGCTCGCTCGCCGTCTCCCCAGCCCGGAGCTCCTGCGGCTCCGGTTGCAGCCGGCGCAGCACCGCCTTGACCCGCAGCACCACCTCGCGCGGGCTGAACGGCTTGCTGATGTAGTCGTCGGCCCCCAGCTCCAGCCCCACGATGCGGTCCACCTCCTCGCTGCGGGCGGTGAGCATCACGATCGGCAGATGGGAGGTGGCGGGATCGCGCTTGAGCAGGCGCGTCATCTCCAGCCCGTCGAGCCCCGGCAGCATCAGGTCGAGCAGGATCAGGTCCGGGCTCTCGCGCCGCACGGCCTCCAGGCCGGCATCCCCGCGGCCCGCGAGCTCGACCTGGAATCCCTCCTTCTCCAGGTTGTACTGCAGCACCTCGGCGATGTCCGGTTCATCCTCGACGAGCAGAATCCGTTCCCGTGCCATTGTCGGAAAGGCTAGCATGGAGTTCTCCACAGGACCTGCGGAAAACTCTGCGGAAATAGGCCCTGGAAGCCCTCTGGAAACGAAGCCTGACGGCCCTTTCCACGCTTTGAACAAAGCTCTGTGCAATCCGCGTAAGTCCTTGATACAGATAGGGTTGCAAGAATCCCTTTCCTTTGGTGAAAGCACAGCGTCGCAGACCGTGAAGAGGTTTCCACAAACCCGATGTGACGGCGGAGCAATAAGTATGTTAACTCCATGTGACGCAGGCATTTAACTCTAAGGTGTAAGAAAGAAACACGGGGTCCGGGACGGGACTTTTTTACAAATCGAGGGTTGGCTATAGAGCCGCTTCGAGGCCCTGGCGCAGTCGCAGCCGGCAGTCGAAGACCTTCTCGAAGTACTCGCCGCGTCCGCGGGCGGCCTCGAGCTCCAGGCCGACGTCCCAGCGCGACACGACCTCCAGGGTGACGCGGCGCTTGCGCCCCCCCGGGATGCTGCCGTAGATCTCCTCGACGCGCGAGGCATGGGTGCGGTCCAGGGCGTCGGCCACGCGCAGCAGCGCGGTGAGCTGGCGGATGATCCGCTGCTGCCACGGCTTGAGCGCGGCGAAGGTGGGATGGCTCTGCTTCGGGGTGGGACCGCGGTGGTAGCGGGCCAGGTGCGCGACGATCTCGACCTCGCGCGGGTCGAAGGCGTCGAGGCTGGCGTTGGCGACCAGGTAGAACGAGTGCTTGTGATGGTTGCGATAGTGGATGGAGTAGCCGATGTCGTGCAGCAGGGCGGCGTACTCCAGCCACTCGCGCTCGCGCGAGCCGAGGCCGTGCAGCGACGCCGTGACGTCGAACAGTCGGACGGCGAGGCGGGCGCTCTGCAGGCTGTGGCGGTAGACGCTCTCCGTGCGCTCGGCCAGGCGGAGCACCTGCCGGCGGCGGAGGTCCTCGGGCTCGCGCGCCGCGGGGATCGGCTGGCCGAGCGCCGCCAGCACCAGCCCCTCGCGCAGCGCCTGGCCGCTCACCTGGAAGCGGTCGACGCCGGCGTGGGAGACCAGCTCGTGGAGCAGGACGGCCCCGGCGAGCAGGCTCTCGGACCGGGGGATGCCTACCGGAGGGAGGTCGGCGATCTCGCGGCGCGGGAGGGTGCGCAGGCGCTCGACGAGCTGCGCCAGGTCCTTGAGGCGGACCTCGCGCAGGGCGGCCGAGGCCTCCTTCCAGTCGCGGCCGGCGAAGAAGTCCACGAGGTCGGCGCAGCAGACCGCGGTGCCGGACGTGGCGACCAGCCGCTCGGCCGGCCCGTAGGGGACCTCCTTGTCCAGCCGCTTCTCGATGCGGCGCCGAAGCCTCTCCACGGACGCCGCGGAGGGCGGGTCTCCCCGGAGGTCGCCGGCGGAGCGCAGGGAGCCCAGGGCGAGGCTCACCACCTGCTCGATCTCGCCGGTCCGGGTGAAGATCCACTCCGTGCTGCCGCCGCCCACGTCCACGATGGCGGCCGGCCCGTGCCCGAGGTCGACCACCTCGCGCACGGCGCGGTAGATGAGCCGCCCCTCCTCGACGCCGGTGAGGAGCTGGACGTCGAGACCGGTCTGGGCCTTGACGCGGGAGAGGAAGTCGTCGCCGTTGGCGGCTTCGCGCACGGCGCTGGTGGCCACGGCCACGACGCGCTCGGCGCCCTTCAAGCGCGCGAGGGTGGTCATCTTGACCAGCGTCTCCAGGCCGTCGCGCATGGCGCTCTCGGAGAGGGCGCCGCGGCCGTGCGCGCTCTTGCCCAGGCGCACCATCTCGCGCTCGCGGCCGAGCACCCGATAGCCGCCAGCCGCCTCGGCCGCGATCACGATCATGTGGATGGAGTTGGAGCCGATGTCGATGGCGGCCAGGCGGCCGGCAATGCCCGCAACGGGAGGTGCCGCCTCGGGAGGGGCGCCGGCGTCCGGGAAGGTGAGAGGCTGCACCACGATTGCCGTCACGCCACGATTCTAGGTGAAGCAGAGCGGGCCTGGAGGTAGAGAGAGACGCTCCGGTGTAAGATTGTGGAAGGTTTCAACAAGGGGGAAGCATGGCCACCGTCAACTTCAGCATTCC
>JBJMGZ010000608.1:0-5617 GCA_045807605.1 Thermoanaerobaculia bacterium
CCTCGCGGTCGAGCACATGGCCGGTCAGAAGGTGCGGCCGATCAACTACGACCGCGTCCCCTCCTGCACCTACTGCGAGCCCGAGGTGGCGAGCGTGGGCCTGACCGAGGCGAAGGCGAAGGAGCGCGGCTACGACGTGCAGGTCGGCAAGTTCCCGTTCACCGCGCTCGCCAAGGCGAAGATCCTCGGCAAGGGCGCGGGCTTCGTGAAGATCGTGCGCGAGAAGAAGTACGACGAGCTCCTGGGAGTGCACATCGTCGGCGCCCACGCCACGGACCTGATTGCCGAAGCCTGCGTGGCGCTCCAGATGGAAGGCACCGACGAGGAGCTGTTCCGCACCATGCACGCCCATCCGACGCTCTCCGAGGCGGTCATGGAAGCGGCGCACGGCGCCCACGGGCAGCCGATCCACATCTGAGGCAGTATCTGAGGCAATACGCAGGGAACACTATGGCAAAGCTGAGCAGGAACTGGGGTCCGCTGCATCCGGTCGCCGACGACGAGACCGAGCGGCTGGCGAAGTCGGACCTCCCCCGCGAGCCGCAGCTCGAGATCTACCGCTACCTCAAGCTCAACCGGATGACCGAGGACCGGCTGAGCAACCTCTACCGCCAGGGCAAGGTGGTGGGCGGCCTCTACTCCAGCCGCGGGCAGGAGGCGATCTCCGTGGGGAGCGCCTACGCCCTGGAGCCCCAGGACGTGGTGGGGCCGCTCATCCGCAATCTCGGCACCATGTTCGTCCGCGGAGTCCAGCCGCGCGAGGTCATGATGCAGTACATGGCCCGGGCCGGCGGCCCGACCGGCGGCAAGGACGTCAACACCCACTTCGGCGATCTCAAGCGCGGGCTCGTGGCCCCGATCTCCATGCTCGGCGCGCTGATCCCGGTCATGGCCGGCATCGCTCTCGCCGGCCGCATGCAGAAGAAGAACCTCGTGGCCCTGACCTACATCGGCGACGGCGGCACCTCCACGGGGGACTTCCACGAGGGGCTCAACTTCGCCGCCGTGCTCAACGTTCCCTTCGTCCTCATCGCCGAGCACAACGGCTACGCCTACTCGACCCCGGCCTCGAAGCAGATGCGGGTGAAGAACATCGTCACCCGGGCCGCGGCCTACGGCATCCCGGGCGAGATGGTGGACGGCAACGACGTCCTGGCGGTCTATGAGGCCACGAAGCGGGCGGTGGACCGGGCGCGCAGCGGCGCCGGACCGACGCTGATCGAGGCCAAGACCTTCCGCATGAAAGGCCATGCCGAGCACGACGACGCGGGCTACGTTCCGAAAGAGCTGTTCGAGGAGTGGAAGAAGAAGGACCCGATCGACCGTTTCGAGCGCCACCTGCTCGCGAGCGGACTGGCGACCGAGGAGGAGCTGCGCAAGGTCGTGGCGGAGATCGACGAGGAGCTGAACCGGGAGGTGGACGCGGCGCTCGCCTCGCCCATGCCGCTGCCGGAGCTCGCCTTCGAGGGAGTCTATTCGCCTGCGGAGGAGACTGCCGAATGATCACCTACATCGAGGCCATCCGCCAGGCGCTGTGGGAAGAGATGGAGCAGGACGAGCGCGTCTTCCTGATCGGCCAGGACATCGGCATCTACGGCGGCGCCTTCCGCGCGACCGCCGGCCTGCTGGACCGCTTCGGCCCGGAGCGCGTCATCGACTCGCCGATCAGCGAGTCGGCCATGGTGGGCACGGCCATCGGCGCGGCCATGATGGGCATGCGGCCGGTGGTTGAGATGCAGTTCATCGACTTCATCGCCTGCGCCTTCAACCAGATCTACAACTTCGCCGGCCCCAACCACTACCGCTGGGGCCAGAACGTGCCGCTGGTGGTGCGCGGCCCGTCCGGCGGCGGCGTGCGCGGCTCGAACTTCCACAGCCAGAACCCGGAGTCGATCTTCCAGCACGGTCCGGGCCTGAAGATCGTGGCGCCGGCCACGGCGGTGGACGCCCGCGGCCTCCTCAAGGCCGCGATCCGCGATCCCAACCCGGTGCTGTTCTTCGAGCACAAGTTCCTCTACCGGCGGATCAAGGAAGAGATCGCCGAGGGGGACGGCCTGGTGTCGATCGGCAAGGCGAACCTGGCGCGGGCGGGGCGCGACCTGTCCGTGATCACCTACGGTGCTATGCTGCACGTGGCGCTGGAGGCCGCCGGGCGCCTCGAAGCCGACGGCATCGACCTCGAAGTCCTCGACCTGCGCACCATCAAGCCCCTCGACGACGAGGCGATCCTCGCCACGGTCCGCAAGACCAGCCGGGTGCTCGTCCTCACCGAGGAGCAGAGGTCCGGCTCGGTGGCGGGCGAGGTGGCCGCACGGATCTCCGAGCACGCTTTCGAATGGCTGGACTCGCCGGTCGTCCGGCTCTGTTGTCCGGACACGCCGATCCCCTACAGCCCGACGCTCGAGGATGCCTATCTGCCCAACGTGGACAAGCTCGTCGCGAAAGTGCGCGAGCTGGCCAGCTATTGACGAGACGGAGAGACGGGAGAGCTTATGGCTACGGATGTCGTGATGCCCCAGATGGGGGAGTCGATCGCCGAGGGAACCATCACCAAGTGGCTGGTCAAGGTCGGCGACCCGGTCGAGCGGGACAAGCCGCTGTTCGAGATCTCGACCGACAAGGTCGACGCGGAGATCCCCAGCCCCGCCTCGGGCGTGCTGCTGGAGATCCGCAACAAGGAAGGGGAGACCGTCCCCGTCAACCAGGTGGTCGCCGTCATCGGTGAGGCCGGTGAGCAGCCGGGAGCCGCCGCGGCATCGAAGGAGGCCGAGCCTCCGCCTCCGCCACCCACCCCGCCTGCCGATACTGCCGAGCCCCCCAAGGGCGCAGCCGGGCTGGAGGCCGCCGGCAAGGACACCGAAGAGATCAAGCAGGAGGAGACCGCGCGCGGCGATGCCGGACCGGAAGGCGAGCCCAAGGTGGCGTCGCCCGAGCCGCAGCCGGCCGCTCCAGCCGAGCCGGCAGCGCCGGCCGGCAGCGAAGAGGAGCGGCTGCGGAAGTTTTCCAGCCCGCTGGTGCGCAACATCGCCGCCAAGGAAGGGGTCAACCTGGAAGAGGTCCAGGGCACCGGCGCCCACGGCCGCGTGACCAAGGACGACATCCAGAAGCACCTGGAACAGCGCAAGGCCGCTCCGGCGCCAGCCCCGGCTGCTCCTCCAGCCGCTGCTCCGGCTCCGGCCCCGGCACCCACTCCTTCTCCCGCTCCGGCTCCTTCGGCTCCGGCACCGGCACAGCGTCCGCTCCCGGCCGGGTTCTCCGTGGCCGCGTACCACGAGGGCGACAACGTCGAGATCGAGCCGATGTCGAAGATCCGGCAGATCACGGCGGCGCACATGGTCTACTCGAAGGCCACGTCGGCGCACGTCACGACGGCCTTCCACTTCGACTTCTCGAAGGTGGCCCGCGCCCGCGCCCGCGCCAAGGACGGCTTCTTCAGGAAGGAAGGCACCAAGCTCACCTACATGCCCTTCATCTTCAAAGCGGTGGCCACGGCGCTCAAGGCGCACAAGTCGGTCAACGCCTCGATCGACGGCACGAACATCGTCTACAAGAAGGACATCAACATCGGCATGGCCGTCGACCTGCCGGGCCGCGGCCTGATCGTGCCGGTGATCAGGAACGCCGACAGCCTGAGCCTCGTCGGCCTCGCCAAGGCGGCGAACGACCTCGCCGACCGCGCGCGGAACAAGAAGCTCAAGCCGGACGAGACGCAGGGGGGCACGTTCACGGTCACCAACCCCGGCGTCTTCGGCAGCCTCTTCGGCACGCCGGTGATCAACCAGCCGCAGGTGGCGATCCTCGGCGTCGGCACCATCGAGAAGCGTCCCGTGGTGATCGAGGACGAGAACGGCAACGACGCCATCGCCATCAAGACGATGTCCTACTTCGCCATTACCTACGACCACCGCCTGGTGGACGGCGCCGACGCCGACCGCTTCATGATCGACGTCAAGAAGGTCATCGAAGAGGACACCTGGACCGAGCTCGAAGCGTACACGTAGCCTCGGCCCTGCCCCCCTGCGAGCCGCGACGAGCCCGGCCCCGGCGACACCGGGCTCGTCGCAGTGAGGCGCGAAAGATGCCCCAGATAAACGAAGAGCGGTTGATCACGGGCGAGGAGCTCGCCCGCTGGACGGATTTCCACGGCGAGCTCGTGAATGGGAGGCCGGTGCCGATGCCCCTGGCAGGGCGCAGTCATGCGACGTACCAGGCGAGGGTGAGCGCCAGGCTTTTCGCCTACGCGGAAGAGACGCGGCGGGGGCGCGTCCTTGGCGGCGAAGCGGGTCTCTACACCCACCACGCCCCGGATACGGTCCGCGGGGCCGACGCTCTCTTCATCTCCCATGAGCGATACGCCCGCTGCGGGCCGTTGACCTTCCTCGACGTGGCTCCGGAGCTGGTCGTCGAGATCTCCTCTTCGGACGACCGTCCCGGCGAGGTGGCCGAGAAGGTCGAGGAGTACCTGTCCGCCAGCGTCGATCGCGTCTGGGTCGTCAGTCTTCGGCGCCGGACCATCCAGGTCCATCGGTCCGGCGTCGAGCCCGAGACGCTCGGCATCGGCGACACCCTCCGCGACGAGGAGGTCCTCCCCGGCTTCTCTCTGCCTCTGTCCGAGCTATTCCGAGACTGAACCGCCAAGGCCTTTCTTTTGGCTGTCCTGCTTCAACCCGCTAGACTCTATCTTGGTTGGATCTCGTTCCGGCGAGCCTGATAGGCCGTGTTTGTCGCGCTCAGGCGCGAAAGGTTGTGGTAAGCTGACTCAAGAGGAATTCGAGATGGCCATCCTCCAGAGGAATGAAGAGCGGCTGATGACGGGCGAAGAGCTGGCTCGCCATCCGGAGCTCCAGCCTTGCGAGCTCGTGAACGGGAGAGTGGTGCCGATGACGCTGACGGAATTCGGCCATGGAGATCTCGCACTGGAGATCGGCGCGCGGCTTCGGGCCTGGGCGAAGGAGACGGGCAGAGGCCGGACCTCCATCGGAGACGTGGCGTTCTACACCCGCCGGGATCCGGACTCCGTCCGCGGCGCCGACGTGGTGTACATCTCGCACGAGCGCTATGGGAAGCGCAGCGATCTGACCTGGCTGGATGTCACTCCCGAGCTGTTGGTGGAGGTGTTCTCTTCCGACGGCCGCTGGAGCGAGCTGACGAGGAAAGCAGAGGAGTACCTGGCGGCCGGGGCTCTCCGGGTCTGGCTGGTGCACCCCCGGAGACGGCAGGTCGTCGTCCACCGCCCTGATGCCGAGCCCGCGACCCTGGGTCTCGGCGATACCCTCCTCGACGAAGAAGTCCTCCCCGGCTTTTCCCTGCCCCTGTCCGAGCTGTTCCAGGACTGACCTCCTCCCGGGCTCGACGCGAAGGACATCTGCGTTACGGCGACGGCTATTGGAGCCTCGCCGAACGAGATTTCCGTCACGGAAACGCCCATTCACTCCGTCTCGATGTCCATCGGAGCGAGCGGCAATGAGGATCGCCAAGTCGCCAATGGCTTTGGCGAGGCTCCAATGCCTTTCGGCTTGCGCGCTTCAGCAAGCTCGTCGCACGCCGAGCCTTTCCGGCCGCGCTCCCCTGGCGTATCCTCTCCGCGATGAAGTGGACCATCGCCGGATCGTTGGCA
>JBJMGZ010000609.1:0-10401 GCA_045807605.1 Thermoanaerobaculia bacterium
ATTGTGGGGCTCCACGTGGAGCGGTCGCTCGACATGGTGGCCGCGAGGCTCGGGGTGTGGAAGGCGGGCGGCGCCTACCTGCCGCTCGACCCGGCCTACCCGCAGGAGCGGCTGGCCTTCATGCTGGAGGACTCGGGAGCGCGGGTGGTGCTCACCCAGGAGAGCCTGGAGGCGAAGCTGCCTCCCTCGGGAGCCCGGGTGGTGCGCCTGGACGCGGATTGGCCCTCGGCGGAGGCGGCCCTTCCGGCGGTGGACCTGGCCAACACCGCCTACGTGATCTACACCTCGGGCTCGACGGGCCGCCCCAAGGGCGTGCTCGTGCCCCACGCCTCGCTCGCCAACTACGTGCGCGTGGCCGCGGAGGCGTACGGGATCGGCCCGGCGGACCGGGTCCTCCAGTTCGCCTCGATCAGCTTCGACACGAGCGGCGAGGAGATCTATCCCTGCCTGACCCGCGGCGCCACGCTGGTGCTGCGCGACGACGAGATGGTCGCCTCCCTGGAGCGCTTCGCGCGCGAGGTCGGCAATCTCGGGGTGACCGTGCTCGACCTGCCGACGGCCTACTGGCACGAGCTCGTCGCCGAAATGGAGGAGGGGCTGGAGATGCCCGCGTCTCTGCGCTTGGTGATCCTCGGCGGCGAGCAGGCCCAGCGCGACCGCCTCGACGCCTGGCGCAACCGCGTCGGTGACCGCATCCGCCTGGTCAACACCTACGGTCCGACCGAGACCACGATCGTGACCACCCGGCGCGAGCTGACGGGTATGGACTTCCCCGGCGACGTGCCGATCGGCCGCCCCATCGAGGACGCCCGCGCCTACGTCACAGGCCCTGCCCAGGAGCTGCTGCCGGAGGGTCTCGAAGGCGAGCTGCTGATCGGCGGCCTCGGCGTCACCCGCGGCTATCGCGGCCGGCCCGAGCTGACGGCCGAGCGCTTCGTGCCCGACGCCTACTCGGGCGAGCCCGGCGCCCGCCTCTACCGCACGGGCGACCTCGTGCGCCTGCTGCCGGGCGGCGACATCCAGTTCCGCGGCCGCACCGACAACCAGGTCAAAGTGCGCGGCTACCGCATCGAGCTGGGCGAGATCGAGGCCGCGCTGCGCTCCGTCGCCACGGTCCGCGACGCGGTCGTCGTGGCGCAGGAGGCGCGCGGCGGCGGCAAGCGCCTCGTCGCCTGGGTCGTGCCGCAGGAGGCTCAGGAGGGGGATGCTGCACCGACCGTGGGCGAGCTCCGTTCCGCGCTCCAGGAGGCCCTGCCGGACTACATGGTGCCCTCCGTCTTCTCGTTCCTTGACGAGCTGCCGCGCACGCCGAGCGGCAAGGTCGACCGCCGTGCCGTTTCGAGAATGGAAGCGGACGAGGTGAGGGCCGATCTCGGCATCGACTTCGCCGCGCCGCGCAACCACGTCGAGGAGATGCTGGTCGGGATCTGGGCCGACCTGCTGGGCGTCGAGCGCGTGGGCATCCACGACGACTTCTTCCAGCTCGGCGGGCACTCTCTCCTGGTGGCGAAGCTCGCCTCGCGGGTGCGCCAGTCGTTCCACGTCGAGCTGCCCATGGTCGAGGTGTTCAAGAAGCCGACCGTGGCCGACCTGGCCGAGGCGGTGGTGCGCGCCGAGAAGGCGGCGGACGTGCCGGAGCTGCCGCCGATCCGGCGCGCGCCGCGCGACCGGCCGATCCCGCTCTCGTTCCCGCAGGAGCGGGTCTGGTTCCTCGACCAGCTCTCCGCGGGCGGCAACATCGCCTACAACTTCAACGTCACGCTCTGGTTCCGCGGCCCGCTCGACGTCGACGCGCTCCACCGCACCCTGGAGGAGATCGTCCGCCGCCACGAGGTGCTGCGCACCAGCTTCCCGGCCGTGGACGGCCGGCCCGTGCAGGTGATCATGCCCGCGGGCCCGGTCGCGCTGCCGGTCATCGACCTGCGCGGCGTGCCCGCCGAGGAGCGCCAGGCCGTGTCCGAGCGCCTGGTCGCCGAGGCCATGCAGAAGCCGTTCGACGTCACGAAGCCGCCGCTCATCCGCTGGACCCTGCTGCGGCTGGAGGACGAGGTCCACGAGCTGATCCAGATCGAGTACCACTTCGTCCACGACGGCTGGTCGTTCGCCGTCATGCTGCGCGAGATCAAGGCGATCTACACCGCGTTTGTGGCCGGCGAGCCGTCGCCGTTGCCCGAGCTGCCGGTGCAGTACGCGGACTTCGCGGCCTGGCAGCGCGGCTGGATGGAGGGCGAGGCCATGGACCACATGCTCGACTACTGGCGCAAGAAGCTGGCCGGAAGCCCCACGGCCCTGGAGCTGCCCACCGACCGGCCGCGCCCGGTGCGCCCCTCGTTCGCCGGCGAGATGCGCCTGCTGCGCATCGAGCCCGAGCTCTACCAGGAGCTGCGCACCTTCAGCCGCCGCCAGGGCTTCACGCTCTTCATGACCATGCTGGCCGCCTACTACGCGCTGCTCTACCGCTACACCGGGCAGGAGGACATCCTCGTCGGCACGACCAACGCCAACCGGCGGATGAGCGACATCGAGAACATGATCGGCATGGTGGTCAACAGCCTCGTGCTGCGCGGCGAGCTGGCCGGCGATCCGACCTTCCTGGAGCTGCTCGAGCGCGTCCGGGAGATGTCGATCGAGACCCAGCTCTACCAGGACACGCCGCTGGAGCGCCTGGTGCAGGAGCTGCGCCCCGAGCGCCAGATCAGCCGCAACCCGCTCTTCCAGGTGATGTTCCACTTCCACGACGCCGGCGTCCCGGACCTCGACTTCGGCGGCCTCAAGTGCTCGTTCCTGGTGCGCGGCAACCGCACGTCGAAGATGGATCTCAACGTCATCGTCATCCCGCGCGCCGAGCAGCGCGTCGGCCTCGGCAGCGCCAGCGCCGAGGACCTGCACGCCCTGCTGCACTGGGAATACAACACCGACCTCTTCGACGAGGCCACCATGCAGCGAATGGTGGCCTGCTATCTCACGCTCGTGGCCGCGGCGGCGCGCAATCCGGAGCTGCGGCTCTCGGAGCTGCCGCTGCTCACACCCGAGGAGAAGGCGGCGGTGCTCGCGGCCGGCAACGACACGTCGGCCGAGGTTCCCTCGCGCCTGATCCATCAGCTCGTGGAGGAGAGCGCGGCGCGGCGTCCCGGCGCCGTGGCCGTGTCCATGGAGGGGGAGACCCTCACCTACGGCGAGCTGAACGCGCAGGCCAACCGCCTGGCCCACCGCCTGCGCCGGCTCGGCGTCGGGCCGGAGGAGCGGGTGGCGGTCTGCCTGGAGCGTTCCCCGGCGCTGGTGACCGCTCTGCTCGGCGTGCTCAAGTCGGGCGGCGCCTACATCCCGCTCGACCCGGGCTACCCGGCGGACCGCCTGGCCTGGGTGCTGGAGGACAGCCGCGCCGCGGTCCTGGTCACCCAGTCGAGCCTCGTGCTGCCATCCCATGGCGCCCGCACTCTCATCCTGGACGAGGTGGACCTCGCAGACGAGAGCGCCGGCGATCCCGCGCCGCTTTCCCTGCCGGAGAACCCGGCCTACGTGATCTACACCTCGGGCTCGACCGGACGGCCCAAGGGGGTGGTCGTGCGCCAGGGAGCGGTGGTCAACTTCCTCGCCTCCATGGCGCGGCGGCCCGGCATCGGGGAGGACGACGTGCTGCTCGCCGTGACCACGATCTCCTTCGACATCGCGGTGCTGGAGCTGTTCCTGCCGCTTGCGGTGGGCGGCCGCGTCGAGCTGGCGGACCGGGAGACGGTGATCGACGGCGCCCGCCTGGTGGAGCGGATCGAGAGCTCCGGCGCCACGGTCATGCAGGCGACGCCGGCCACCTGGCGCCTCCTGCTGGAGACCGGGTGGCAGGGACGGCCGGGGCTCAAGGTGCTGTGCGGCGGCGAGGCGCTGCCGCCGGACCTCGCCCGCGAGCTGCTCGGCCGCGTGGGCTCGCTGTGGAACGTCTACGGACCGACCGAGACCACGGTCTGGTCGAGCTTCCATCCCGTCGCTCCCGAGGACCCCGAGAGCGGACGTCCGGTGCCGCTCGGCGGTCCGATCGCGAACACCGAAATCTACCTGCTCGACCGTTTCGAGCGCGGCCCCGAGCCGATGCCGGACGGCGTGCCCGGCGAGCTGTACATCGGCGGCGAAGGGCTGGCGCGCGGCTACTTCGGGCGGCCGGACCTGACGGCCGAGCGCTTCGTGCCGGACTCCTTCGGAGGTCAATCGGGCCGTCCGGGCACGCGCCTCTACCGCACCGGCGACCTGGTGCGCCGCCGGCCCCGGGACGGCGCGCTGGAGTTCCTCGGCCGCGCCGACTTCCAGGTCAAGATCCGCGGCTTCCGCATCGAGCTCGGCGAGGTGGAGACGGTCCTGTCCACCTGGCCGGGCCTCCGCGGTTGCGTCGCCGTGGTGCGGGAGGACCGCCCCGGCGACCGGCGGCTCGTGGCCTACCTGGTGGCCGAAGGCGAGACGCCCCGGCCACGCGAGCTGCGGGCGTTCCTCGTCCAGCGGCTGCCCGAGTACATGGTGCCCTCGGATTTCGTGGCGCTCGAACGGCTGCCGCTCACCCCGAGCGGCAAGGTGGACCGCCGCGCGCTGCCCAGCCCCGATGCTTCGGCGCGGGTGGAGGAGGAGGTCACGTACGTGGCGCCGCGCACTCCGGCCGAGGAGGTGCTGGCGGGCATCTGGTCGGAGGTGCTCGGCGTCGAGCGCGTGGGCGCGGGCGACGACTTCTTCAACCTCGGCGGCCACTCGCTGTCGGCGGCGCGCGTCCTGTCGCGGGTGCGCAACGCGTTCGGAGTCGAGTTGCCGCTGTCCCTGATGTTCGACAAACGGACACTAGAAGGGATGGCCTCCGCCGTGGACGACAAGATGGCTTCGGCGCCCAAGGCGCCCTCGGGTCCCGGTCTGCCCGGCCTCGCGGAAGAGGATCTGCTGGCGCAGGCCACGGCCCTCTCCGATGCCGAGCTCGACGCGCTGCTGCGCGAGACCCTCGCGGAGGGAGGACAGTCGTGAGCGCAGGGCTCGAAAGCGAGCGCTCCAGGCACCTTGAAGTCCGAGGATCGATCGTATGAAGGATGAGCTGCACAGGCGCCCGGTGGAGATCTCTGCAGAGAAGCTCGCCCTGTTGGTGCTGCGAGCGAAGAAGAAGCGGGCCGAAACGCCCGGCGTAGGAAGGATCCCGCGCCGGGCGGCGTCCGGCCCGGCTCCGCTCTCCTTCGCGCAGCAGAGGCTCTGGGTGCTCGACCGCCTGGAGCCGGGGAGCACCGCCTACAACATGCCCTCGGCGATCCGCCTGCGGGGTGCGCTCGACGTCGAGGCCCTCGAGCGCGCCCTGGGAGAGATCGTCCGCCGCCACGATGCGCTGCGCACGACGTTCGCCGGGAGCGACGGCGAGCCGGTCCAGGTCATGGCTCCGTTCGCGGGCTTCCGCCTGCCGTTCACCGACCTGACCGGCCTCGCGCAGGAGCAGCGCCGGGCCGAGGAGCGCCGCCTCGTCCTCGCGGATCGCCGCCCCTACGACCTGGAGCGCGGACCCCTCTTCCGGGCTCGCCTGGTCCGCACGGGGGAAGAGGAGCACCTGCTCCTGCTCGACGTCCACCACATCGTTTCCGACGGCTGGTCCTATGGGGTCCTGTTCCGCGAGCTGGGCGCGCTCCATGACGCGTTCCTCGCCGGCCGCCCGTCACCCCTGCCGGAGCTGCCCATCCAGTTCACCGACTTCGCCGCCTGGCAGCGCGAATGGCTCCAGGGACCGGTGCAGCAGGAGCAGCTCGCGTACTGGCGGGAGCGGCTGGCCGGCGTGCCGCCCGCCCTGGAGCTGCCTCTCGACCGGCTGCGGCCGGCCGTGCAGACCCACCGCGGCGAGCTCGCCCGCCTCGACCTTCCGGCCGATCTCGCCGCGGGGCTGCGCGAGCTGGCCCGCCGC
This sequence comes from Thermoanaerobaculia bacterium, assembly GCA_045807605.1. GTDB lineage: Bacteria > Acidobacteriota > Thermoanaerobaculia > Multivoradales > UBA5704 > DATMER01. The sequence continues at coordinate 5,906 of JBJMGZ010000609.1, forward strand.
GAGGGGGCGTCGCCGTTCATGACCCTCCTCGCCCTGTTCCAGCTCCTCCTGTCCCGCCTGTCCGGCCAGGACGACGTGGTGGTCGGCTCGCCCAGCGCGGGCCGCAGCCGGATGGAGATGGAGGGGCTGATCGGCCTCTTCCTGAACACGCTCGTGCTGCGCACCGACCTGTCGGGCGATCCCACGTTCCGCGAGCTGCTCAGCCGGGTCAAGGACGTCGTGCTCGGCGCCTATCAATACCAGGACATCCCGTTCGAGAGGCTCCTGGAGGAGCTGCATCCCGAGCGGCAGCTGAGCCGCACGCCCATCTTCCAGGTGCTGTTCAACTTCCTCTCGTTGTCCGACCTCCACCTGGAGCTCGCGGGGCTGCGGGTGGAGCCCGTCGCGCTGGAGCAGGCGGACTCCAAGTTCGACCTCACCCTCTACGTGCGCGAGCTGCCGGAGACGCTGCGCCTCGACCTGGTTTACAACGCCGACCTCTTCGAGCCGGCGCGGATGGCGGAGATGCTGCGCCAGGTCGGGCACCTGCTGGCCCAGGTCGTGGCGGCGCCGGAGACGCGCCTCGGAGCGCTCTCGCTGGTGACGCCGGCCGCCGCCGCCGTGCTGCCCGACCCGGCGCAGCCGCTCGACGGCGCGTGGCGCGGCGCGGTCCATCACGCGCTCTCTCTCCAGGCGGGCCGCCGTCCCGGGCGGCCGGCGGTGAGCGACGCGCAGGGCACGGCATGGACGTACGGCGAGCTGGAGTCGCGCGCCAATCAGCTCGCCCGGTTCCTGATCGCGCAGGGAGTGGAGAAGGGGGACGCCGTGGCCGTCTGGGCGCGGCGCGGCGCCCCTCTCGTCCAGGCCCTGCTGGGCACGCTCAAGGCCGGCGCGGCCTTCCTGATCCTCGATCCCGCCTACCCGGCTCCGCGGCTGCTCGACTATCTGCGCATCGGGCGCCCCACGGCCTGGATCGGCGTGCCGGGCGCGCCGCCGCCGCCCGCCGAGGTGGAGGCGATGGCCGCCTCCCTCTGCCGCTGCCGGATCGAGCTGCCGGCTTCGTTCGACGGCCTGCCGGAGACCGATCCGGGCGTTCCCGTGGGTCCGGACGACGCGGCCTGCATCACCTTCACCTCGGGCTCGACCGGCACGCCCAAGGGCGTGGTGGGCCGGCACGGCCCGCTCACGCACTTCCATCCCTTCATGGGGGAGCGTTTCGAGCTGGGCGAGGACGACCGCTTCGGCATGCTCTCCGCGCTGTCCCACGACCCGCTGCAGCGCGACGTCTTCACGCCGCTCTGGTTCGGCGCTGCGCTCGCGGTGCCCGATCCCGAGGGGATGACGACACCGGGCTATCTCGCCTCCTGGGCGCGCCGGGAACGGATCACGGTCCTCAACCTCACCCCGGCCATGATGGAAGTGTTCCTGGATTCGGCAGAAGAAAACCTGCCGGACCTGCGCCGGACGTTCGTAGTGGGGGACCTGCTCAAGAAGACCGACGTCGCGCGCCTGCATCAGGCCGCTCCGAACGCCGTCTGCGTCAACCTCTACGGCTCGACCGAGACGCAGCGGTCGCTCTCGTATTTCGTCGTCCCCCGCGAGCTCGGCCGGCTCGGCAAGGAGGTCCTGCCGCTGGGCCGCGGCATGGAGGGTTGCCAGCTTCTGGTGCTCAACGCGGCCGGCCGTCTGGCGGGCGTGGGCGAGGCCGGGGAGATCTGCTTCCGCGGGCCACATCTCGCCCGGGGATACCTGGGTGACGAGGCGCTCACGGCGGAGAGGTTCGGTCCCGACAGCTACCGGACCGGCGACCTCGGCCGTTATCTGCCGGACGGAAGCGTGGAATTTGCCGGCCGGGCCGACTCCCAGGTCAAGCTGCGCGGCTTCCGCATCGAGCTGGGCGAGGTGGAGGCGGCCCTGGAGCGCTTCCCCGGCCTCCGGGAGTGCGTGGTGATCGTGCGCGAGCGCAGCCTGGTCGCCTACCTGGTGGCGGATGCTGAGCCTCCGGCCCGCGAGCTGCGCGCCTTCCTCGGCGCCCGGCTGCCCGACTACATGGTGCCGTCGGCGTTCGTCGTCCTGCCGGCGCTGCCCCTGACGCGGACCGGGAAGGTGGACCGCGGCGCCCTTCCCGCTCCCGAACCGGCCGGCGCCGAGCGGGAGTCCGCGGCTCCGCGCAATGCGGTGGAGGAGGGCCTGGCCCAGGTCTGGGCCGAGGTCCTGCGCCGGGACCGGGTCGGCATCCACGACAACTTCTTCGAGCTGGGGGGCGACTCGATCCGCACCATCCAGGTCGTGGCGCGGAGCCGCAAACACGGCATCAGGATCGCGGCGCGCCAGATCTTCCAGCACCAGACGATCGCCGAGCTTGCGGAAGTGGCCGAGGTGGATCGCCCGGCCGCGGCTCCGGATTCGGAGGTCGAGCTTCCCGCGGACGTCTATCCGCTCTCCCCCGGCCAGCAGGGGATGCTCATGGTGCTCCTGCTCTCCGGGCCGGAGTCAGCCGGGTCGGAGGCGAGAGTCTACTTCGACCAGAGCGTCGTCACCCTGCGCGGCGACCTGGACACCGGCCTCTGGCGCCGCGCCTGGCAGCGGGTGGTGGACCGCCATCCTTCCCTGCGCACGAGCTTCGTCTGGGAGGGCCGCCCGCAGCCGCTCCAGGTCGTCCAGCCGCAGGCGGAGCTGCCCTGGACGGAGCTCGACTGGCGCGGCCAGTCCGAGCCCGAGCGCCTGAACGGCTTCCTGCAGGAGGACCGCGCCCGCGGCTTCGACCTCGGCACTCCGCCGCTGATGCGCCTCGCCCTGATCCGGCTGGACGGCGAGAGCTGGAAGATGATCTGGAGCTTCCACCACCTGATCGTCGACGGCTGGTCCCTCTCCCGGGTCTACGGCGAGGTGGTGGCGTGCTATGTCGCCTTCCGTGAAAACCGCGAGCCGGACCTGGAGGCGCCGCACCCGTTCCGCGACTACATCGCCTGGCTGCAGCGTCAGGACATGGACCGCGCCGAGGCCTTCTGGCGCGGCGCCCTGGCCGGCTTCGACGAGCCCACGCCGCTGCCCTACGACGGCACGGGGACGGGCGGCGAGGGCATGACCTACGGCCGCGAGATGGGCTGGATTCCCCGCGAGGAGGCCGAGGCGCTGACGGCCTTCGCGCGCCGCCGTCAGCTCACCCTCAACACGCTCTTCCAGGGCGCCTGGGGCGCCGTTCTCGGGCGTGCCACGGACCGGGAGGACGTGATCTTCGGCAGCGTCGTCTCCGGCCGGCCCGGCGAGGTCGACGGGATCGAGTCGGTCGTGGGCTTCTTCATCAACGTCCTGCCCGTCCGCGTGGCGGTCGGCGGGCAGTCCGTGGCGCCGGCGCTGGCGGAGCTCCAGGGCCGCCAGATCGAGCAGCGCGACTTCGAGTACTGCCCGCTCGAAAGCATCCAGGCCTGGAGCGGCCTGCCGCGCGGCTCGCGCCTGGTCGAGAGCCTGCTGGTCTTCCAGAACTTCCCGCTGAACCCGCTGGAGACGGCCTCCCCGACCGGGTTCCGCATCCTCGACGCGCAGGTGATGGGCGCGACCCACTACCCGGTCACCCTCTACGTGGCGCCGCGCAACGGCGGCCTCGACCTGCGCTTCGACTACCACGTGAGCCGCCTCGGCGCGGAACCGGCCCGCCGGTTGATCGGCCATCTGCGCACCGTTCTCGCGGCCTTTGCGGCATGCGCGACCCGTCCGGAAGCGCGCATGGCGGAGCTGCCTCTGCTCACGCCCGCGGAGCGGCTGGAGCTGCTCGCCTTGTCTGCCGGGCCGGCGGGCAGCGCGGGGCCGTGCATCCACGAGCTGGTGCGGGAGCAGGCGGAGCGCACGCCGGACGCTCCGGCGATCGAGGCGGGCGGCGCGGTCCTCACGTACCGCGAGCTGATGCGGCGCGCGGGGCTCCTCGCCCGCCGGCTGCGCGGCCTGGGCGTCGGTCCCGAGGCGGTGGTCGGCCTCCGCGTCGAGCGCTCGCCCGAGATGGTGATCGGCATGCTCGGCGTGCTCGAGGCCGGCGGCGTCTACCTGCCGCTCGACCCGGTCTACCCGCGGGAGCGGTTGAGCTTCATGCAGGAGGATTCCGGCGCCCGCGTGGTGCTCACGCAGGAGAGCTTTGCCGAAGGAATCGAGGGGATCGGGGGAGCTCTGCCGGTGCCGTCCAATGGCGCCTACATCATCTACACCTCGGGCTCGACCGGAAAGCCCAAGGGCGTGCTCGTCCCGCATTCCTCGCTGGTCAACTACGTGCTCAGCACCGCCGAGGAGGGGCGCATCGGCCCGCGGGACCGGGTGCTCCAGTTCGCCTCGATGAGCTTCGACACGAGCGCCGAGGAGATCTACCCCTGCCTGATGCGCGGCGCCACCCTGGTGCTGCGCGACGACGCCATGGGCAGCTCGCCGGAAGTGTTCATGCGCGAGGTCGAGCGGCTCGGGATCACGGTGCTCGACCTGCCCACCGCCTTCTGGCATGAGCTGATGGCGCAGGATCTGGAGTGGCCCGC
>JBJMGZ010000610.1:0-7703 GCA_045807605.1 Thermoanaerobaculia bacterium
GGGGCTTGTCCCCGCCCGGGTGGGCGGAGGCCCCAGACGCGAAAATCTCTGGGATCTTCCCCCACCCGGGCGGGGCCAAGCCCCGCCCCTACATCCTCAACCGGCAATTCAAGTGTGACAGAGCACTAGCTTCCGGCTACAGGCCCAGGGCCTGAGGGGAAGCGCCGTCGAGCATCGTTTCTCCCTTCAGAAGGTCCTTCGGAGGTGAGCCATGAGACCCCTACTTCCCTTCTGTCTTGCCATCACCCTTTTCGTCCCGGCTGCGCTGGCCCAGCAGAGCCAGACCGAGGTGAGGCTCTCCGGCGCCGCGGTGGAGATCAGCGCCCCTCCGGACTGGCGCCTGAGCCACGCGGAGCGCGACTCGGCCGAGATCTATGTGCCCCTGCGGAGCGAGCGGAGGCTCCCATTCCGCGAGCGGAACGACGAGAACGTGAAGCCCGCCCAGGTGATCGCATCCGAAGCGGGCATGCTGATCACGACGGAACGCCGCAGGGATCACGCGGAGGCGGTGCGGCGCCTCGCGGAGATCGCCGCGGAGCGGCCCGAGGAGGCCACGCCGCTGGTCATCAACGGCTGGCCCGCGATCGAGCGCCGCTACCGCGCGCTGATGCCGCAGCCGGGCCAGCAGGAGATCGCGTCCGGCAGGATCGAGACCTCCTTCACGACCACGGCCGTGGCCATGGACGACCTGGTCGTGCGCTTCGAGACCATGCTGGCTCCGGACGCCGATCCGAGGCTGCTCGACCAGGCGCTGGCCATCGGCCGCTCCTGGCGCGGCCCGCCCGGCCCGCCCGAGACCTCGCGGCGCGAGCTCGAGGAGGTCCGGCAGATGGCCAGGCCGCCGCAAAACGTTCCGCCGCCGGCGTCGACGCCGCCGCCCGCCCCGGGACCCGGAATGGAACCGCGGCCCGGCGGCGGCGAGGCCGCGGGCGTGGCGGTCCAGGTCCAGACCGGAAGAGGAGAGCTGGAGGTGGCGACGAACGATGGACAGCACGTCGTCGTCGCCGCGAACAGCGGCTATTCCTACTCCGCCAACTCCGGCGCGTCCTACACCTTCGGCGGCGGCACCCCCTGCAACCAGGTCCGCTGCGACGGGGATCCCTCGCTCGCCGTGGGCAACAGCGGCGCGTTCTACTACGCCTGGATCGGCGGCCCGAGCTCCAGCTCGCTCGGCGACGGAGTCTCGCGCTCGACCGACAACGGCCAGACCTTCCCGTTCCGCGGGCTCGCGGCCACCTGCCCGGGCACGACGGGCTGCACCGTCGCGGACCAGGAGCACATCGCGGCGGACCGCAACAATGCCGCGGCGGGAGGGGGCGACCGGCTGTACAACGTCTGGCGGAACTTCGCGCCGACGTTCTCGATCCGGATCTCGTGCTCCACCGACGGCGGCGCGACCTGGACCGCCGGCACCGCCATCGGCGCGGGGGACCTCCCGCGGGTCAGCGTGGGCGGCGACGGGTTCGTCTACGTGGCCTGGGCGTCCGGCGGCAACATGATGCTGCACAAGTACAGCAACTGTGACGCGGGGCTCACGCCGCAGGCGGGATGGCCGGTGACCGTCTCCGCCTTCACCAACGTGGTCTGCCCGGTCGCGGGCCTCGATCGCTGCAACGGCCGCAACATCCTCTCCAGCCCGAAGGTCGCGGTGGACGACCTCGATCCGAACCACGTCTACTATGCCTTCGCCACCTCGACCGGCGCCGGCAACGAGAACGTGATGGTCTTCGACTCGACGAACGGCGGCGCCAGCTTCCCGCGCTCCGTGCAGGTCAACGGCGGCGGCACCGCCCGCCGCTTCATGCCCTGGATCTCCACCTATGGCGGAATCGCCATGGTCTCCTGGTACGACCGCCGCACCGCGACGGCCGCCAACAACGACCGGACGCGCTACTACGTCGGCGGCGCCGCCGTGCGCGGCCCGAACCTGGTCGCGTTGACCGAGCGCGACCTCTCCGGCGCCGACGACGCCCAGTGCTCGACCTGGCCGTGCGGCACGGACGTCACCACCGACTCCGAGTCGTGCTCGGTGCAGCCGCAGCTCGCCGGACGGTGCTGGGTCACCGCCAACTGCATTGCCGACCCGGTGAACTGTTGCGAAAACAGCATCGGCTGCAGCGGGGCCCCCGCTTGCGATTTTTCCTCTCCGGCCTGCTCCGCCGGCCTGGTCTGTGCGGACACCAGGGGATGCCCGAAGTACGGCGACTACAACGGCAACGCCGCGGGCGCCGGCCTCTTCTACACCGCCTGGGCATCCGCCACGCCGCCGGCGAGCGTCGGCGGCGCGGCGGGCGCCATCCGGGTCTACGCCTCCGCCGACGCCATCCCGTCGGACTTCTACGTCCGCGACTGGAACGACAGCCCCTCCTCGTTCGACAACGGCGCCCAGCCGTCGACGCACGGCGACTTCTGGTCCACGAGCGACGTCTGGAACCAGAGCACGAGCACGGCGGCCGCGCCCGGGCCCGGCGGCTTCGTGGTCGGCGATCCGCCCAGCCGCACCGGCTCGAACTTCGTCTTCGCCCGCGTCTCGCGCCGCGCGGCGGCCATGGCGACCGCGGCCAGCGCCCCGGTGACCGTCAACTTCCTGCGCGGCGACTTCGGCCTCGGCGCCGCCTTCGCCCCGGCCGGCAGCGAGTCCATCACCTTCGCGGCCGGCGACATGACCCGGATCACTCCCGGCCACTCCTGGCCGGTGCCCGCGGCCTCCTCGATCCATCTCTGCCTCGCCGTGCAGATCGACGGTCCGGACGGCGACACATTCGCGCTGCCGAGCGTGGCGGGGACCGCGCCGGGACCCGCGGATCCGTTCATCCTTCAGGACAACAACAAGGCGCAGCGCAACCTGCAGGACACCATCGGCACGTCCGCCGGGACCGAGCTGATCGCCGTGGTGCGCAACGCGGAGACGCAGGCGCGCCCGATGCGGCTGCGGATCTCCGTGCCGCAGGGGGTGAGGATCTCCGGGCTTTTCGAGGTCCTCGGCGGAAACGAGGCCGGCGTCAGCGCGCGCGCGCTCGACGGCGCCCGCCTCGATCTTGGCCAGATGGCCGCGGGCGAGACGCGCTGGCTGCGCTTCCACGCCACGAGCCTCGCCGGCCTCGACGGACCGGTCCCGGTCCACGTCTTCGAGGACACCGATCCGCCTAGCAACGGCTTCACGATCTGGCTGCACCGGGAATCCGTCGCGACCGTGGCCCGGCGCAACCTGGCGACCCTCGCCGGCGTGCTCCTGCGCCTCGCGGAGATCGAGGACGACGCGCAGGCTGAGAGGCTCGCCGGGCTGACGCTGCGCGAATCGCGGGAGGCGGACGGAAACACCTACGCCGCGTATCTCTCAGAGCATCGTGCGGAGATCGGGCGGATCGTGGCGCGGCACCTGCGCGCCGCCGCGGGAGACGAGCGGTTCGGGATCGGAGCGGCGGCCGAGGACCTGTGGAGCGCGCTCGCGGATGGCAACGTCGAGGCCGCCGCGGCGGCCAACACCGCGCTGATCGAGCGGCTCGACGCGCACCTCACCGCGCTGTCGCACGCCGGCTTCCAGCCCGGGGCCGGGACGGACCTCCTGGCGAGCTTCCACGTGGGATCGGCGCACCCGCTCGGCGGCCTCTCGGACGTGGCGGACGCCAACATCCACATCCGGGCCGACCTCGGCTACAGCCTGACCGACCGCCTGCGGCTGCTGCTCGCGGCCGGATTCTCCCAATTCACGGCCGAGACCGCCGCCGGCATCGAGCATCCGAGCTTCCTCAACGCCTCGGCCAACGCTCAGCTCCTGTTCCCGCTCCCCACGGGCACGTCCTTCTTCCTGCAGGGAGGCCCCGGCGTCTACTGGCCCAAGAGCGGCTCGAGCGACCTCGGCTTCAACGTGGGCCTCGGCTTCCAGCTCCCGATCACCACCCGCTACCGGCTCGAGATCGGGACGGACTATCACAGCGTCACCGGGGACGAGTCCTTCCTGACGCTCCAGCTCGGGGTCCTGTTCTAGGAGGACCTACAGCCCCTCCCACCACGACGTGTCCGACAGGTCGCGCTGGAGGATCTCGCCGATCAGGGCGAGCGCCGTGGGACCGGCCGCGCCGAGGAGGGCCGCCAGGGCGTGCGGCGTCTGCGCCAGGTAGTGCTGCAGGTGGAGCGCCGCGGCGAGCTCGGGATCGAAGACTTCCAGGTCGCCCACCAGCCGTCCCCCCTGCTCCAGCGGGAACCGGCCGCCGCTGCGCTCCAGAAGGCGGAAGCGCTGACCCGAGTGCAGTGCCGGCAGCGTCGCCGCGATCACGCGCGCGAGGCCCCGGCTGGCGCAGACCGCCTTGGGCGCGGCCCCCTGCTCCGGGTCCTCTCCATCCCGGAACACCCCCCAACCCTGCGCCATGCGCACCACCTTCCAATGGGCCTGCATCTCACATCCCGAGACCCACCCGGGCTCGTCCCGCTCCCGCAGAAGCTCCAGCATTCGGGACCGGAACGCATTCGGCGACGGTGTCTGCTTCGACCTGCTGGACATGGGCACCTCCTGAAGTAGGAGGATTCAATCAGCAGCCAGGACTTTTTGTCAAGATGCAAGATCATGCCATTGCCTCTTGACACGACCGCCCGGGTTCTGCTGTACAATGGGGGCCATGAAGGACAAAGACGTCGCCCGCGTCGCCCAGATGCTCAAGGCCGCCGTGCGGTTCACGGGGGTCACCCACCGCAAGATCGAGAATCAAATGGGTTTGAGCACCGGCTATCTGAGCCGGATCCTCTCCGGCAAGGTGGAGCTTCGGATCGAGCACGTGCTCGGAGTCTGCCGCGCCATCGGCCTGCCGCCCTCGGCGTTCTTCGAGGCCGCGTACCCGGGCCGCGAGCTCGACCCCGAGACCGCGCGCCTCGTGGCGGCGCTCCAGGAGCTGCTGCCCGCGGAGGAGGAGGCCGCTCCCCGCCCCAGGCCGCGCAAGCCCGGTCCCCTTCGTCAGCCGCCGCCCCGCAAGACCGGAAGGCCCGCTCCGCGAGGCGCCACCTCCCAGCTCCGCCGCCTCCTGGAAGCCGTCCTCGTGGAGATGCAGGAGCACGACGAGGAAGATTTCGAAGAGGCATAGCCGCCTCACAAAAAAAGAGGGGCCTTGCGGCCCCCCTCGGAATCAGCACAGGCCACCGGGGCATCGGGCGCCGCGCTAGTCGGCCTCCGTTTCGGTTTCTTCGACGACCTGCACCTGCGCGGCGGACCGCTTCCCCTTGACCTTCTCCTCGACCGGCTGGCGGCGGGTGCGCAGCACCGGGTTGAGCCCGAACTGCCGGAGCTGCTCGTTGCGGAACCCGAGCTGCGCCTTGAGGTGCGCCGCGAGCCGGCTCCGCAGCTCGGCGCCGCGCTTCTCCAGATTCTGGCGCTTGCCGATGGCCTCGTGGAACTGCGCCCGCGCCGCCTCCTGCTGGATCACGATCGCCTTCGACTCCGCGACCAGGCTCAGCAGCTCCTGGTAGAGCGGGCGCAGGAACGACCACTCGTCCAGCCTGTCCTCCAGGGTCGTGACCAGCACGTCCCACGCCGTGACCTTCCCACTGTACATCTTCGACTGACGCATACCCTTCTCCTTTCTCTGACATTTTCGCCCTTCCAGCAGGGCACACCCCCGCTGATCCGAGCACAGCATCGACCTCCATACCGCCTTGCCTGGAGAGCTTCCGTCGACGAAGAGGAGAGTATTATGCCTCAGCCCTGCTGTCAAGAGGTAATCTGCGGTAGATTCAAAATCAGCGCTGATCTGTAGAGGCGCCCCGTGGGGCGTCTCCTCCGAAAGACCGCCGTATGAGGGAGAGAGGCTTTCAGCCCTTGGGATTGAAGACAGCGGTGCTGTCGTGCTCGATGCGGCGGAAGAACTTCGCGGTGCGGCGGAGGAGCGCGAGCAGATCGACGGAGGCGAGGCGGCGCCTCAGCGCCGTCTCCAGCAGGAACACCGCGAGCCGGGCCTGGTCCGGGATGTCCATCTCCTGGAAGACCGCCAGCGACTCCAGCGCCACGGTCTCCGCCTCGGCGACGTTCCCCTGCTGGAGGTGGACGGCCGCCAGGTCGAGTCCGGCGACCGCGGCGGTGTAGTCGAGGTCCTCCTCCTGGAGACCTTCCCTCTCCACCGCGAAGTCCCGCGCCGCCTCGTCGAGCTTGCCCAGGCCGGCGTTGATGAGGCCCCAGAGGCCGCGCAGCTTCAGATGGTCGACCCTCCCCCCGTGGCGCTCGAAACGCCCGAGGTTCGACCAGAGCAGCAGCCGGGCCTCCGCAAAGCACTCCAGGTCCACCAGCCAGTGGACCTCGTTGTGGACCGCCTGGCAGTAAAGGGCCGGATCGCGGCGCTCGTCCATCAGCTCCTTCCCGCGGCGGGTGAGCTCCAGGGCGTCCCCGCTCTCCCCGTGATAGCCCTTGAACATGCCTTTCTTGACGAGGGCGCGGCCGGCCATGTGGCGGTCGCCTCTCTGGCCGTGGATGGCGGCGACCATGTCCAGGATGTCGAACGCCGAGGCGAAGTGGCAGAGGTGCCCTTCGAGGGAGGCCTGGACGTCCAGGAGCCGGACCTCCAGCTCTTCGCTGCGATGGCCGCGGACGAGGTGGCGCGAGGCCTCGGCAAGGCTCTCGGTGGCGCGCTCGAAGTCGTTGGCCACGCGCTGGGCGTTGGCCAGCTCGATCCAGGCGCGGCAACGGAGGTCCCGCACCTCCTCCTCTCCCCCGCTGTCGATGTCGAGCTTGTCGGCGACCTGCGTGGCGGCGCGCGCCAGGGCCACCATCTTGCGGGGGCTCTCTCCACGCTGGGCCCAGCTCCGTTCGAGCAGGGCGCGCAGGCCCTCCACGCCGCGCAGGCTCGTCGGGCCGTCCAGGATGCCGAACGGCCCCTTGGCGTCGATCGCCTTCAGGGCCTGCCGGTAGATCTCCTTCTCCCGGGTGATGCGGCGCGCGTGGACGATGGCCTTGTCGATGGCCCGGTCGTACGCGGCCTCGGTGCTCTCCGAAACGGGAGGCGGCTCCGGCGCGAGCTGGGCGGCGGCGCGCGGGAACACGAACGTCCGGCAGTCCCGGCAGCCGCCAAGGAGATGGCGCAGCACGGCCGGCCGCCGCCCGTCCGGAAGATCCCCGCGCAGCAGGGCATCCAGCTCCGCTCGAGTAGGATGGTCGCTCACGTCTTGTCGATTCCGTACGTCATTCTCTCATGGAAGAGCCCCCTCCCGGAAGCCCCGGGCCGGGAGGACGCGGCCTCTAGCCGTCCGGATCGATGGCATGCCCCTCGTCGGTTCCGGGCTCCGGGGGCAGCCCGCCCTCTCCGGGTCCCGGGGGGAGAGGCGCCGACTCCTCGGCCCAGACGGCGGACCAGAGGTCGTTCACCCAGGAAAGGAAGCGTTCTCCGAAGCCGAGCGGCTCCGTGGAGCGCGCGGGCAGGGCGTGGGCGGGCACGGCCAGGGCGGCAGCCAGGAAAATGGCCGCGGCGGTCCGTCTCAAGGCATGTGAAGACATCCTTCTCCTCCTCGGTCTCCGCGGGGCGGGCCGGCGGCCGGAATGGTTCCGGCGCCCGCGGGGGCAACGTACGGCGTGGTCTTACTACTCTAAGTGCAGCGAGGGGCCGGATTGAGCCCCGGCCGGGAACCAAGCCCGCTCCCTGGGGCGCTTAAGAGCGTGTTTCGAAAGTCCCGTCGCTCGTCTTCACGCCCCGAAGGGGCATAGGCATAAAGCCTGGGGCTTCAGCCCC
>JBJMGZ010000611.1:0-14959 GCA_045807605.1 Thermoanaerobaculia bacterium
TCTCCCTGCTGGCTGCCGCGCTGCTGGCGGCCGGCTGCGCCTCTTCGGGCGCGCGCAACCTCGATCCGGCCGACGTCGTCCGCGAGCTGCGCCACCGGGGTCTCGAGCCTTCCGGCGTCATCATCCCGTACGAATTGACCGAGGAGATGCGGGCGTGGGCCCACAGCCTGGTGCCCCACGACACGGAGCCGGAAAAGCGCCTGGAGGTCCTGCTCGCCGGCCTGGTCGATCCCGACAAGCTCAAGGTCGTGTACGAGCCTCGCTATACGGCCACGGCGCAGGAGGTCTTCGAGACCCGGCGCGCCAACTGCCTGGCCTTCACCAGCCTCTTCGTGGGCATGGCGCGGGAGATCGGCGTGCCTGCCTACTTCCTCGACGTGGACGACGTCGAGAGGTTCGAGAAGGAGGGGGACCTCGTCGTCGTCTCCGGGCATGTGAGCGCCGGCTACGGCAGCGGCCCCGAGATCAAGATCCTCGACTTCTCGGCCGCGCCGGAGCCCGGCTACCGCCACGTGCGCCGGATCTCCGACATGACCGCCATCGCGCTCTTCCACTCCAACCGCGGCGGCGAGCTGCTGCGGACCGGCAAGCAGAGCGAAGCCCTGCCGTGGCTGCAGAAGGCCGTGGCGATCGATCCGGACCTGCCCGGCGCCTGGATCAACTACGGCGTGGCGCTGCGCCGCAGCGGCGACCTCGTGCGGGCGGAGGAGGCCTACCGCAAGGCGCTGGAGGTCGATCCCCAGGCGGTCTCGGCCTATCAGAACCTCGCGGCGCTCCTGCGCCACCAGGGCAAGCAGCGGGAGGCCGAGGACCTGCTCGCGCTGTCGGGGACGCTGGGCAGCCGCAATCCGTACATCTATCTCTCCCTCGGGGACCTGAGCCTCGCCCATGGCCGCATCGACGAGGCCCGGCGCTTCTACAAGCGGGCCCTGCGCCTCTACCGCGAGAGCGCCGAGCCCTACGCCGCCATGGGCATCGCGGCTCTCGCTTCCGGAGATGCCGGGGAGGCCCACCGCTGGATGCGCAAGGCGGTCGCCATCGACCAGGAGAACCAGCGGGTCAAGCTGCTGGTCGCGCGGCTCGGCGGGGGCCGTAGTTGATCAAAGAGCTCGAGGGAGTGACCTCCTGACCGGCGCGGCCTGGCGCATCTGGATCGACACCGGGGGCACCTTCACCGACTGCCTGGCAGTCGATCCAGAAGGGCGTCTGCACCGCGCCAAGGTGCTCTCGACGAGCGCCCTGCGCGGCCGCATCGCCGAGCGCCTCGGCCCGGCCGCGCTACGCATCGAAACCGGCTGGAGCGTGCCCGACGGCTTCTTCCGCGGTTTTACCCTTGGGCTCCTCGGCGGCGCCGAGAGGACGAAAGTCATCCGGCAGTCCGGCGATGTCCTGGAGCTGGACGGCCCGCTGGAGGCGGCGGGCACCGCCTTCGAGCTGCGCTCGCCCGAAGAGGCTCCGATCCTCGCCGCCCGGCTGGTCACCGGCACGCTCCTGGGCGATCCGCTGCCGGAGATCGCCATGCGGCTCGCCACGACCCGGGGCACCAACGCTCTCCTGGAGCGCAAGGGCACGCCCACGGCGCTCTTCATCACCCGCGGCTTCGCCGACCTCCTGGTGATCGGCACCCAGCAGCGGCCCGACCTCTTCGCCCTCGACATCCAAAAGCCCCGGCCGCTCTATCAGCAGGTCGTCGAGGTGGAGGAGCGCCTCGCCGCGGACGGCACCGTGCTCGTCCCCCTGAAGTTCGGGGAGATCGAGGGCCTGCGGGGGATCGAGTCGGTGGCCGTCGCCCTGATGCACTCGTACCGCAACCCGGACCACGAGGAGGCCGTGGGCGCGCTGCTGCGCGAGGCCGGCTTCCGCCACGTCTCTCTCTCCTCGCGCCTGGCGCCGCTGATCAAGCTGCTGCCCAGGGCGGAGACCGCGGTCGTGGACGCCTATCTCTCGCCCATCCTGGAGGGCTATCTCACCCGGGTCGGGAGCGCGCTCTCCCGCGGGACTCTGCACGTCATGACCAGCGCGGGCGGCTTGGTGCGGGCCGGCTCGTTCCACGCCAAGGACAGCCTCCTCTCCGGACCCGCCGGCGGGGTGGTGGGGGCCGCGATCTCGGGCCGGCGCTCCGGCTTTTCCCGGCTCATCGCCTTCGACATGGGCGGCACGAGCACCGACGTGGCGCGCTACGACGGCGACTTCGAGTACCTCTTCGAGCACCGGGTGGCCGACGCCCACCTCGTGGCCCCGGCCCTGGCGGTCGAGAGCGTGGCGGCCGGCGGCGGCTCGATCTGCGGCTTCGACGGCGCGCAGCTCCACGTCGGGCCGGAGAGCGCGGGCGCCTGGCCCGGCCCCGCCTGCTACGGGGCCGGCGGGCCGCTCACCCTGACCGACGTCAACCTCCTCCTCGGCCGGCTCGATCCGGACCGCTTCGAGATCCCCCTGGACGCCGCGGCGGCGGAGCGCGCCCTGGAAGCGTCAGGGGAGGGGAGAGAGGCGCTGCTGGAGGGCTTCCTGGAGATCGCGAACGAGCGCATGGCCGAGGCGATCCGGAGCATCTCGCTGCGCCGGGGCTACGACCCGGCCGAGTACGCCCTGGTCGCCTTCGGCGGTGCGGGAGCCCAGCATGCCTGCGCGCTCGCGGAGCTGCTGGGGATCGGTCACGTGGTCGTGCCGCGGGACGCCGGCCTGCTCTCAGCCCTGGGATTGGGCGCTGCCGTGGTCGAGCGCTTCGCTCATCGGCAGATCCTGGAGCCCCTGGCCAGGGTGGCGGACCGGCTCCCCGGCTGGCTGGACGAGCTGGGCCGCGAGGCCGCGGAAGCGGTGGCGGCGGAGGGCGTTCCCGGCAGTGTGCGCCGGCGCATCGTGAACCTCCGGTTCGTGGGTCAGGATGAGGCGCTGCCGGTGGAAACCGAGCCTTTTGACGAAGCCTTCGCAGTCGCCTACCGGCAGATCTACGGCTATGCGCCCGAGGGAAGGATGATCGAGGTGGAGTCGATCCGGGTGGTGGCCTCTTCCGTGGTGGAGGAGATCTTCTCTGAGTCTTCTCAGCCTGGGAGCGGAGCCTCGGCCTCCGGGACGCGCCGGTGCTGGATGAATGGGGCCTGGAGCGAGGTCGCCGTCTATGACCGCGCTCGCCTCGGGCCGGGGGACGCCTTTCCGGGGCCGGCCCTGGTCTTCGAGAGCCACAGCGCGACCGTGGTGGCGGGCGGATGGAACGGACGGGTGGACGGCGCCGGCAATCTGGTGCTCGCGATCTCCGGCGGTATAGATTCCCCCTGACCATGGATCCCGTTCCTCGGCTCCGCCGGCTCCGCACCGTCTGCGTCGTCCTCGCCGCGTTCGTGCTCGGCTACGGGATCGCGGGCTGGTTCCTGGTTGAGGGCTTCCAGCTCCGCCCTTTCGGCAAGGTGCCCGTGGCGCTGCCGATCTCCATGACCTTCCTGGCGGCGGTGCTGATCCTCCTGGCCTCCCGTCTCCGCACGGCGATCCTGAGGAGCGGCCTGCCGTCGCATCGGATGATCCCCACCGACCCGGGCAGCTTGTTGTCCGCCTACCAGAGGGCGACCCTGGTCAGCTTCGCGGTCCTAGAGATCGCCGCGCTGATGGGCCTGCTGGTGGCCCTGCTCTCGGGCTCGTCCTTCTACGGCATGGTGCTCTGCGTGGCGAGCTTTCTCTCGATGCTCCTGCGCTGGCCCAAGCCCCGCGAGCTCGAACGCCTGGCCCGCGGGCGCGTGTCGCCCTGATACCGCCCCTGACCTACCAGGGCAATCCGAAGTAGAAGTGGTTCGCTTGCGGATCGAGGGCGAAGCGGATGGAGTCGAGGAGGCCGGAGTAGCCGAGGAAGGTGAGGCCGATCGGCCAGTCTTCGGAGACGAAGAAGGTGCCGACCGTCGTGAGCTCGCGAAACCCTGGAGCGTGATCGGCAAACTTCGAACGACCCTGGGTGAACGGCTCCCCTGGCAGACGGAGCACAGGCTATCGATCCTGGATATACACGACGAGAGGAGGGAACTCCTCTGCGGGAAGCTTGTCCAAATAGGCGTTCAACTCGCCATAGTCTGGGGAATGGCCCAGAAGCCTGTCTCCAAGCACAGCCACCCACTCGCCCCTGTATTGAGGCCCGTGAGCATCCAGCCAGCGAAATTCCGGAGTCCGATCTTTGTCCCTGGCGCCGCCTATCCTCACCTGCGGAGGCGCTAAGGCCTTTCTCCAGGCGAGGAGTCGGGGATCGTCGGGAAATTTCTGAAGAGCCTCATCGATCAGCTTCCGAGCCCCCGGCACCCGCTCCCTCGCGAACAGGTCCGCAATGCGGGCCTCGAATTCTTCGGCCGTCTCGTGCTGCGGAACTTTCATTGGCTCAGCCATGCCGTCTCGCTCCCCTCCGTCGCGGGTCCATGATACCTCAGGACGCGTGAGGGAGGAAAGTCACCCGGCCGGCACGAGGAGCGTGGCCTCGCGGCGGGTGCGCTTGCCGTACTCCTCGACGAGGCGCTCGCCGACCTTGCGGCCGGCGCCGGCGCGGGCGACGATCACGACCGAGCCGCCGAAACCGCCGCCGGTGATGCGGGCGCCGTAGACGTCCGGCTGCTTCTGGGCAAGGTCCACGAGGAGGTCGATCTCGGGGACCGAGACCTCGTAGTCGTCCCGCAGGGACTGGTGGGAGAGGTTGAGGAGCTTGCCGAGGCGCACCAGGTCCCCTTCCTGCATGGCCGCGACCGCGGAGCGGACGCGGGCGTTCTCGGTGATGACGTGGCGCGCCCGGCGGTCGAGAGGCTCGGGGAGCGCGACCAGGCGCCAGAGGTCCTGGTTGTCCAGGTCCCGGAGCTGGCGGAACCCCAGGAGCTCCGCGGCCTGCTCGCACTCCTGCCGCCTGACCCGGTACTCGCCCCCGGCGTGGCTGTGCGAGATCCCCGAGTCGATCACCACCAGCTCGGCCCCCGCCGGCAACGGCACGCGCTCGAAGCGCAGCGTGCGCGTGTCCAGGAAGAGCGCCTTGCCCTCGTCCGCGAGGCTCGCGGCCATCTGGTCCATCACTCCCACGGGCGCGCCCACGAAGTCGTTCTCGGCCCTCTGGCCGGCGAGCGCGATCTCGAGGTCGTCGATCTCCAGGGCGAACGCCTCACGCAGGCCGCGCAGGAGCGCGACCTCCAGGGCCGCGCTGGAGGAGAGACCGCTGCCGAGCGGGACCTCCGAGGTGATCCGGAGATCGAAGCCGCGGAGGCGGTAGTCCGCCTGCTGCAGGACCTGGGTCACCCCCTGCACGTAGTCGAGCCAGCCGCGCCCGGGCGTCTCCTCGCCGAGGCGGTACTCCTCGATTCTCGGCTCCTTGACGTCGGCGCTCCAGGCCCGGACCAGCGTGCCGATGCGCGTGCCGATCTCCACCCGCGTGCGCTGCGGGATCGCCATGGGGAGCACGTAGCCGCCGTTGTAGTCCGTGTGCTCGCCGATCAGGTTCACCCGGCCGGGCGCGTCGGCCGTCACGGTCGCCTCGCGCCCGAACAGCTCCTCGAACCCCGGCGCGTCCGTACGGCGCTCCTCCGGCGCGACGCTCGCAGTCTCACTCAAGGCTCACCTCCACGGCCTGCAGCTCGGTCACCTTCTCTTCAGGCAGTGTATCCGCAGTGAACACGCCGGCGCCGATCTCGCTGCCCGCCAGGTACTTGAGGCGCCCCGGCATGCGGTAGGCGGGATAGATCTCGACGTGCAGGTGCGCCTCGGGGTGGGGCTCGCCGTCAGTCGGCGCCTGGTGGAAGACCAGGATGTACGGGAACGGCCTGTCCCACAGCTTGTCATACTTGAGCAGCACTGTCTTCAAAGCGCGGGCGAGGTCGGCGATCGAGGGGGCCGGCCGCCGCGGCGCCACCCAGACCTCGTAGGAGTAGCGCGCGCAGACCGGCATCCAGGCGAGCGCCTGCTCGCCAACGTAGAGAGTGCGGAGCGTGCGCCGGCCGTCCTCCAGCTCACGGCGGATCAGCTCCTCCAAGAGGCCGCTGCCGTGCTCCTCCAGCCACTTCCGCTGCTGCGCGAGCTCGCGCGCCGGGATCGGCGGGATGAAGGGATAGGCATAGATCTGGCCGTGCGGATGATGGAGGGTCACGCCGACCTCCACGCCGCGGTTCTCGAACGGGAAGACGTACTGCACCTCGGGCCGCGCGCCCAATTCGCGGTAGCGGTCGGCCCAGACCTCGAAGATCAGCTCCATACGGGCGAGGGGGAGCCCGCCGAGGGAGGCTTTCGGGTCCTGCGTGAACACGACCACCTCGCAGACCCCTTTGCCCGGCCGGGTATCCACGATCGCCTCCGGCGCCGGCTCCTCGGCCTGGAGCGTGAGCGTGGGGAAGCGGTTCTCGAACACGGCCACCTCCCAGTTGCCGGCCGGCACCTCGGTGGGGTTCTCCGGGTCCACCGTGGGCGCCAGCGGGTTGTACTCGGGCGGCGGCAGGAACGTGCGGTTCTGGCGGTGGTTGGCGTAGGCCACCCACTCGCCGCGCAGGGGGTGCCAGCGCAGGTGCGACTTCGTGCCCGGAGGCGTGACGCCCGGGCTTGGGGCTTCGATACCCTCCTGCAGGGGCTCGCGGGCGTAGAGGACTAGCGCGCGGCCGTCCGGCTTGGTCAGGGACTGCTTGTGCATCAGTCGTCCTCGAAGGAGAGCGGCACCTCGGGCTCATGCCGGGTGCCCGAGCCGCTGACCCCCTCGGTCGCCTTCTGGCGCCGGTGCTTCGACTCGCCGCGGGTGGCGGCGGCGATCTGCTCCAGAGGGAACTTGGGCGTGCGGTCGGCGCGCAGCAGCCCGTTCGCCTCCTGGTAGGTGTCGGAGAACTGGGTGTAGCAGAACCCCGCGAAGAGCGGGCTCGAATTGACGGCGTAGAGGATGTCGGTGTAGAGCGCGGCGAGCTCTTCGCCGGTGGCGGCGCGGGAGTAGCCCCAGGTGCCGCGCACGGCCGAGGCGGCCGTGGCGGCAATACCGCCGAACTCGGTCAGCATCACGGGCTGGCCGTTGTGGGCGTTCTCCTCCAGCACGAGCAGCCGGCCGCCGGGGCGCTCCCGCTGCAGCAGGCGGGGCAGATGGTCCTGCGCGAGATACCGCTGGGCGATCCGCTCCGGGTCCGCGTCGTAGTCGTGGATGCCGATGATGTCGGTCGCGACGCTCTCCCAGCCTTCGTTGCCGATCACCGGCCGGGTGGAGTCGAGCGTCTTGGTCAGGTGGTAGAGGGCGCGCACGTAGTGGCGCTCGGCCTGGCTGTCGGGCAGGTTGGGCACGCCCCAGGACTCGTTGAACGGCACCCAGGCGATGATGCAGGGGTGGCTGTAGTCGCGGCGGATGGCGTCCATCCACTCACGGGTGAGCCGCTGGATCGAGCGCTTGGTGAAGCGGTAGGCGCTCGGCATCTCCTCCCAGACCAGCAGGCCGAGCACGTCGGCCCAGTAGAGATAGCGCGGGTCTTCGATCTTCTGGTGCTTGCGCACGCCGTTGAAGCCCATGGCCCTGGCGAGCTCCACGTCCTGGCGCAGGGCGTCGTCGTCCGGCGCGGTGAGGCCGGTCTGGGGCCAGTAACCCTGGTCGAGGACCATGCGCAGAGGATAGGGGCGGCCGTTGAGCACGATGCGGTCCCCCTGGATGGCGAGGGAGCGCAGGGCGGTGTAGCTGCGCACCTCGTCCAGCAGCTCGCCGCGGTCGGCCCAGAGCTGGAGCTGCGCCTCGATGAGCGTCGGCGTCGCCGGGCTCCAGAGCAGCTCGTTGCGGAAGTCGTCGATGCCGGGGTCGGACAGGGCGATGCGGCGGTGGACCTCGCCGGCCACCACGGTATAGCTGTCGTCGGCCAGGATCTGGCTGCCGGCGCGCAGCTTGACGCCCAGGCGCAGACGGTCCCGGGCCTCGCCGCCCAGCCAGGCTTCGAAGCTGATCTCCCAGCGCTCCAGGCTCGGCGTCCAGCGCAGGCTGTCGATCCAGGTCGGCGGGACCTTCTCGATCCAGACGGTCTGCCAGATGCCGGTCGTCCGCGGGTACCAGATGGAGTGGGGCTCGAGCTGCCAGTCCTGCTTGCCTCGCGGCTTGCCGAGGTCGGCAGGATCGTCGTCGGCCCGGACGGTGATCGTCTGCTCAGTCTCCTCGCCAGGGGGCAGGAGCGCATCCGTGATGTCGGCCCAGAACGGGGTGTACCCCCCTTCGTGGCGGACGGCGACCGAGCCGTTGACCCAGACCGTCGCCGACCAATCCACGGCGCCGAAGTGGAGGATGAGGCGCTCGCCGTCGGCGATGGGCGGAGCCTGGAACGTCCGGCGGTACCAGCACCGGCGGTAGAACCCGGTGTTGCCGATCCCGCTCGCCGGCGTCTCGGGCGAGTAGGGGACGAGGATGCTCGCCCGCCATGTGACCTCGCCCGGGGTGTCCCAGCGCTGGTCCGGGTCGATGGCGAACTCCCAGGGCCCGTTCAAGGACTCCCAGGCCTCCCGCTGGAGGAGAGGCCGTGGGTATCCGTGCTTCAGGGCCCGGGATGCGAAGCTCTTGAGGGAGGTCGATCGTCTGGGCATGTCAACCCCCGCCCGGCTGCAAGTAGAATGCCGGGTGTGGAGCCCCATGCGTCCTGAAGCCGTCCAACTGGAGCTCTTCACCCACCGCTTCGCCGCGGTGGCGCGGCAGATGGGGGAGCGGCTCCGGCGCACCGCGGTGTCGACGAACGTCAAGGAGCGCCTCGACTTCTCGTGCGCCCTCCTCGACGCGGCCGGCGAGCTCGTGGTCAACGCGCCGCACATCCCCGTGCATCTCGGCGCTCTCGGGCTCTGCGTGCGGCGTCTCTGCGAGGTGATCGCCATGGAGCCCGGAGACGTGGTGGTCACGAACCACCCCGGTTTCGGCGGCTCCCACCTTCCCGATGTCACGGTCGTGACGCCGGTTTTCGAGAGCGATCACCTGCTCGGCTTCGTGGCCAGCCGCGCCCATCACGCGGAGATCGGCGGCATCCGCCCCGGGTCCATGCCGCCGGGGGCGACGCGTTTGGTGGAGGAGGGGGTCGTGATCCCTCCGATGCACCTGGTCCGGGCCGGCGAGCCGCGCTGGGAGGTGATGCGCCGCGTGCTCCTCGACGCTCCGCACCCCACGCGGGCGGTGGAGGAGAACCTGGCAGATCTGCGCGCCGCCGTGGCCGCGAGCCATCGCGGGGCCGAGGCGCTGCTCGCCCTCGCCCGGGAGCATGGCCGCGGGACCGTGGCCCATTACATGGACGCGCTCAAGGCCCGCGCCGAGGAGCGGCTGAGGGAAGCGCTGTCCCGCCTGCCGGCGAGCCGCTACGAGGCCGCCGAGCGCCTGGACGACGGCTCGCCCATCCAGGTCGCGATCCGGATCTCGGCCGCGGGCGCGGTGGTCGACTTCGCGGGCTCGGCAGGGGTCCATCCGGGCAACCTCAACGCGCCGCCGGCCGTGGTGCGGAGCGCGGTTCTCTACGTCCTGCGCCTGCTCATCGCCGAGCCGCTGCCGCTCAACGAGGGCATCCTGCGGCCGGTGGAGATCCGCATCCCGCCCGGGATGCTGAACCCTCCATTCCCGGACGATCCTGCCGAGGCGCCGGCGGTAGTCGGCGGGAACGTCGAGACCAGCCAGCGCGTGGTCGACACACTCCTGAAGGCGCTCGGCCTCGCCGCCTGCAGCCAGGGGACGATGAACAACCTGCTCTTCGGCAATGCCCGTTTCGGCTACTACGAGACGGTCTGCGGCGGCGCCGGCGCGGGGCCGGGATTCCACGGCGCGAGCGCGGTCCACACCCACATGACGAACACGCGGATCACCGATCCCGAGGTGCTGGAGCACCGGTATCCCGTGCGCGTCGAAAGCTTCGCGGTCCGTGAGGGCTCGGGAGGAGCGGGGCGCTGGCATGGCGGCGACGGCGTCGTGCGCGAGCTGGTGTTCCTCGAGCGGATGTCGGTCTCGCTCCTGACCCAGCATCGGGTGGAGGAGCCGTATGGCGCCGAGGGAGGCGGTCCCGGGATGCCGGGGCGGCAGCGGCTCGTGCGCGTTTATGGCACGGAGGGCGCGGAGGAGGAGCTCAAGCCCGTGGACGGCTGCGAGGTCGGCCCCGGGGACCGGCTCATCCTGGAGACTCCGGGAGGGGGAGGGTGGGGAATTTCCTCTGCCGCAGCACCTCGTAGAGCGCCAGCGCCACGCTCGTCGAAAGGTTGAGCGAGCGCAGCTCCGGGTCCAGCATGGGAATCCTGACGAGCCGGTCGCGGTAGCGCTCCCGCAGCTCCCTGGGGAGGCCGACGCTCTCCCGTCCGAAGACCAGCACGACACTCTCGGGATAGGCGACGCTCCAGAAGTCCCTGCCCGCCTCGGCGCTGAAGAAGAACGGCTCGCCCAGCTCCGGCATCCGCTCCTCGAACGCCGTCCACGACGGCCAGACGCGGGGATCGACCCGCGGCCAGTAGTCGAGGCCCGCGCGCCGGACCTCGCGCTCGTCGAGGGAGAAGCCGAGCGGCTCCACCAGGTGGAGCCGGGCGCCGGCCGCGAGGCAGGTGCGGCCGGCGTTCCCCGTGTTCCAGTGGATCTCGGGCTCCACGAGGACGACGTGGAGACCGGTCATCTACTGCAGCCGGACCTCGGCCTCGCCCACGCCGCAGTCGATCCTGATCTCGGCCTTGCCGGAGCCCTTGGTCCAGTCCAGCTCCTTGCCCACGAAGCCGGAGCCCTCGAAGTTATGGCCTCCCGCGGAGAGATTGGCGTCGCCCACCCCGGTGTCCACGTGCACCTCGGCGACGGCGGACTCGGACATCGTCACCGTGACGTCGCCCACGCCCAGATCGGCGGAGAGGTCGGCCTCCAGGCCGGAGATCTCCATGTCGCCCACGCCGAGCTCGGCCTGGAGAGGCAGGTCGCGCGGCACGGTCACGCGCACATTGGCCTCCAGGCCGCGGGTCCCGGACTTGGGCCAGCCCTTCAGCTCCACGTGCAGCTTGGCGCCGGAGCTGGCGACGAGCTCGACCGCCTTGGCGGCGTCCACGCAGCGCGTCTTGCGCGGGGAATCGCACTGCAGGTCGACGTGGACCTCCACCTGGCGGCCGGAGCCCGCCTCGACCTTGAGCTCGCCGACGGGGAAGTCCAGGTGGATGCGGGATGCGTCGGCGGCGGAGAACTGGCGGTCGAGAGTACGGACGACCTCGTCGGCGGCGGCCGGCAGGGCGGCCAGCAAAGCAGCGGCGACGAGCGGAGCGAGCTTCTTCATGAGCATTTCCTCCCTGATGAGAGCCGCCTCTGCGGCGGGCTTGAGACCACTACGGGAGGAGCTGTGCCAGGGTTTCGGCATCGATCTTGCCTTTTCTTCTCCGCATGAGCACGCCGGCACCCCCTTTCCAGGAAGCCCACCTCTTCTCCCGGCCGATCCGGGACCTCGGGCTGCGCATCGAAGGCACGCAGCTCGAGCCCGTGCTCGCCGAGTTTGGCGACGAGCTCGCCCGGGCCGGCATCCGCAGGGTCCGGCCGCGCTTCTACCTGTCGAGCGAGTGGGGGGTCCCCTTCGGAACCGTGGCGATCGCGATCCCGTTCTACCTCGCCAGCCGCGAGCTGACCGAGCTGCACGCCGATCGCACCGGCCACGTCGAGGGGCTCGGCCGCGCCGACCTGCTGCGCTACCTGCGGCACGAGATGGGGCACGTCGTCAACTACGCCTGGCGGCTCTACGAGGACGAGGATTGGGTCGGGATCTTCGGCTCGATGACCCAGCCCTACCGGGAGGAGTACCGGCCCGAGCCGTTCAGCCGCCGCTTCGTCCGCCACCTGCCGGGCTGGTACGCCCAGAAGCATCCGGACGAGGACTGGGCCGAGACCTTCGCGGTCTGGATGACCCCGGGCTTCGACTGGCGCGCCGAGTACGCGGACTGGCCCGCCGTCCTGGAGAAGCTGGAGTACTGCGACCGCACCATGGCCGCGCTCGCGGACCGCGAGCCGCTCCTCAGGGGCGAGGTACTGGATGAGGAGCTGGACGAGGACGTGGGGAAGATCGGATACACGCTGGAGCAGTACTACGGCAACTCGGCGCCTGGCGACGACTTGCCGCCGGGCCTGGACGGGGCTCTGCGCTCCATCTTCGAGGACCTGGGCCGCTGGGAGGATCTCACGACCGACGCGCCGCGAAGACCCGCGGCCGACCTGATCCGCCGGCTGAACCGCGACCTGCCCGCGGACGTCTACCGCTGGACCGGCCACTTCCCGGAGCGCACCCGTCTGCTCCTGGAGCAGCTCGCCCATCGCGCCGAAGACCTGAAGCAGGTCTACCCCGCGGACCGCGAGGTGCCCATGATCATCGCCCTCACGACGCTGGTCACGGCGCTGGCCATGAACCACGTCAATACGGGGCGGTACGTGCCCTGAGGCTCTAACCAGAACCTGCCTCCAGGAATGTAGGGGAGGGGTTTACCCCCTCCCGGGCGGGGGCAAGCCCCGCCCCTACATTAAGAGTGGACCGCGGCGGGCGCTTCCTCGTTCTCGGTCAAAGACGCCGCCTCCTCCGGCTTCGGATCGGTCACCGCGTACCGCTCCATCGCCAGGTCCACGATCTTCTGGATCAGCTCGGGGAACTCGATACCCTGGACCTTGGCGGAGACGGCGAACTCGCTCTCTTTTTCCAGGTAGCAGTTGGCGTTCACTTCGATCACGTAGATGTCGCCCGTTTCGGTCAGGCGCAGATCGACCCGGCCGTAGTCGCGGACCCGCAGCGCGCGGGCGGCATCCACGGCGGTCTTCTGGAGGCGCGCCCGCAGCTCGTCCGGCAGGTCGGCGAGCACCGACTTCGTCCCCTTGTACTCGACGCTCTCCGGCGACCACTTCGCCTTGGAGCCGAGCACCCGCGGCATGCCCTCGGGCATGCCCGAGAAATCCACTTCGATGGGCGGGAGAGCGATCGGCTCGCGGTTGCCCAGCACGCCGACGTAGAGCTCCCGGCCCTCGATGTACTCCTCGACGAGCGCCGAGTCCTTGACCTTCTCGTGGATGTCCAGCACCCGCCGCATCAGCGAGGTGGCATCGCGCACCAGCGAATCGCCGTCGATGCCGATCGAGGCATCGGCGGAGAGCGGCTTCACGAACAGCGGCATGCGGAGCTGGCCGAAGGTCTCGAGGTCGGCGTCCTGGCTGAAGACCGCGTAGTGCGGGTAGGGGATGTTGTCGAACGCCAGCGCCTTCTTGGCGAGAGCCTTGTCCTGGCGCAGGTAGAGCTCGCCGGGGCCGCCGCCGGTGTAGCGCACGCCCACCAGGTTGAGCAGGCCGGCCACGGCCACGTCGGCGCCCAGGTCCTCCCCGAAGCTCTCCAGGAGATTGAAAACCAGATCGGGCTTGCGCGAGGTCAATCCTTCCACGAGCTCGGTCACGCTGTTGTACACCGCGAAGATCGAGACCTGGTGGCCGTTCTCGCGCAGCGCGGATGCGACCTGATCCACGACCGGATCGTAAGAGCCGGCGTTCTCGCTTTCGAGTCCGGCCAGGACGGTGATGTTCATGTTCTGTGTTTCCTCCCGATCGCCCCGTCATGCAAAGGCCGCGCCGTGCTTTCGGGCCGGCACTGCTCTTGCACTCACCCGAGACTGCAAGGCTCGCGGGTCGCGAGCAACCGATCCAGGAGGATTCCGCCATGAGATGCATGAGATGGAAGACCAACATAGTCGCGCTCGCGCTGCTCGCGCTCACGGCGACGAGCTGCTCGACCAATCCGGCGACGGGCAAGAAGCAGATCGCCTTCATCGGCGAGGAGCAGGAGATCGCGATGGGCCGCGAGGCCGACCAGCAGATCGTCCAGTCCCTCGGCCTCTATGACGACAAGGACGTCCAGGCCTACGTCAGCCGGCTGGGCAAGGAGCTCGCCGCGAGCTCCGAGCGCCCGAATCTGCCCTGGACCTTCCGGGTCGTGGACGATCCGGTGGTCAACGCGTTCGCCCTGCCCGGCGGCTACGTCTACGTGACCCGCGGGCTCATGACCCACCTCACCTCGGAGGCCGAGCTGGCCTCGGTCATCGGCCACGAGATCGGGCACGTCACCGGCCGCCACAGCGTGGAGCAGATGAGCAAGGCGCAGCTCGCCCAGATCGGCCTGATCGCGGGCATGGTGCTCAAGCCCGAGCTCGCGCAGTTCGGCGACCTGGCCCAGACCGGGCTGGGTCTCCTGTTCCTCAAGTACAGCCGCGACGACGAGCGCGAGGCCGACGATCTGGGCCTTCGTTACATGTCGCGCGACAAGTACGACCCGCGCGAGATGGTCGGCGTCTTCGAGGTGCTGAGGCGGGTGAGCGAGGCCGAGGGCAACGGCCGCATCCCGGGCTGGATGTCGACCCATCCGACGCCGGAGAACCGCATCGGCCGCATCTCCGAGCAGGTCGCCAAGCTGGGCGGCGACTTCTCCAATACCCGCGTGGGCCGCGAGCCCTACCTGAAGGAGCTGGACGGCATGCCGTTCGGCCAGAACCCCCGCGAGGGCTACTTCCTCGGCAACCGCTTCATCCAGCCCGAGCTCGGGTTCGAGATCCGCTTCCCGCAGGGTTGGAAGACCAACAACCAGAAGGCGGCGGTGGGCGCCATGAGCCCGCGCGAGGACGCGCTCGTCGTCGTGACCCTTTCCGACAAGGGCTCGCCGCAGTCTGCGGCCCAGGCGTTCTTCAACCAGCAGGGCGTCGTCCAGGGGCAGTCGCTGCGCGCGGACCTCGGCGGCCTGCCGGCCGTGGCCAACGTCTTCGGCGTGCAGCGCGGCCAGGCGGGAGACCTCCAGGGCGTCGCGGCCTTCGTGGAGCACCAGGGCAAGGTCTACCAGATCCTGGGCTACACCCTGGCCGACCGCTGGCGCAGCTACGGCGACACGCTGAGCAGCGCGCTCGGCACCTTCGAGCGGGTCACCGACCGGCGCCTCCTCGATGTCCAGCCCAGCAAGCTCGACGTGGTGAGCATCCCCAGCGCCATGACGCTGGAGGAGTTCAACCGGCGCTACCCGTCGAC
>JBJMGZ010000612.1:0-2598 GCA_045807605.1 Thermoanaerobaculia bacterium
GGACCTGAGCGAGGGGCAGACCGCGCGCCGTCTCGAATCCCGCACCCATGGTGTGGAGCGCCAGACCCACGTCGAGCGGCAACAGCTTGGCAGCCGAACGGGGTCGCTCGCGCAGGGGCAGTGCCAGGGAGCTCGTCGGCAGGGCGCGGTGGAGGAGCATCGCCGCTTCGAGCTTGGCGAGGGCGTTCTTCATCAGTTGGCTGCGGTAGCCCGGGGCAAAGTTTTCATAGCGAAAGCGCAGGCCGAAGTGGTGGCGGAGATTCTCGAACGCCGCCTCGAGATAGCCAACCTCGCGCAGATTGCCGAAGCGCTGGAGATCTTCGGCAAGCGCCTGGACGAGGTCGCGGTGAACACTGCGCACGGCGGTCGGATTTCGCTCGGAGGCCCAGCGGGCCACCGCCTCGGGCATGCCGCCGACCAGCAGGTAGTCGCGCAACAGCTCGCGCGCCTGCGCGTCGAGCGCCGGAAGAATCGGCCGGCCCTCGCTCACCGCCGCAGTCAGGTGACGACCCAGCACCTCACGTCCGTTCGCCGCGAGAAACTCGAAGTACGTGAACGGCCGCAGCACCCGGAAAGTGACACGGCCGACCGGAAACGAGAACCCCCGTTCCTGGAGCCTCACCTCGAGCAACGACCCCGCCGCCACCACGTAGAGCTGCGGGTGATCCTCGCGCAGGAAGCGCAGCCAGGCCACCGCCTCGGGGCTTTCCTGGATCTCGTCGAGAAACAGGAGCGTCCGGGGTGGGAAGCGCTCCACATTGTGGCGCGCCGCAAGCGCGATCAGGAGCTCGTCGGCCGACCGGCAGGAGCGCACCAGCGACAGATCCTCGAAGCGTTCGAGGTTGAGCTCGAGAAAGAGGTCGAAACCTTCGGCCAGCCGACGCACCGCCTCGGTCTTGCCCGTCTGCCGCGCCCCGCGCAGCACGAGGGGCTTGCGGTCGGCCTCACGGGTCCAGGCGGACAGGATCGCGTCGATGCTACGGGGCAGATACATCGCGTCAAATCATAAACACGGTCGTGTTTCGCGTCAATTTGTGGTGAAACACGAGGGTGTTTCGGGGGAACCTCCAGGGGAGAGCGCTTCCGCACAGCACCTCAGCAGGAGCTCCGACACGGACCGTCCGCGACACCACCCGGACCCTCTCGAGCACGACGTGAACCGATCCGGACGCGAAGCGGACGGTTCAAACCGCGGTGGGGATGCCCTGGAACACGATGGGCACGCCTCAGATCGCGATCCGGACAGATCGGACAGCGGAACGGACAGATCTCTCCCTTCCGAGAGCGCCTCGGAGCGCGGTGTGGACGCCTCCGGCCGGGCCCTGGACGCCCTTGGCCGCGATCCGGACGGCTGTGACCACGATCCGGACGCCTCCGAACACGGTCTGGACGGCTTCAATCACGATCCGGACGGCTCCGAACACGATCTGAACGGCTCCGAACACGATCCGGACGGCTCAGATCGCGATCCGGCCGCCTCAGATCACGATCCGGATAGCTCCGAACACGATCCGGACGGCTTCGATCACGATCCAGACGGCTCGGATCAGCGTCAGGACGTTTCAGATCAGGATCCGGACGGCTCACATCGCGACCTGAGCGTTCCAGTTCCGGGTCCGGACGGCTCGGATCGCGGTCGCAAGGGCTCACGGCGCGGGTGGAGCCGTCCGCTGCGGGCTCCGGATGGCTGCGGACGGGCGCGACGGCGTCCGTCCACAGCCGTATACTTCCTCCAGGAGGGACACCATGACCCGAGCCGAGTACGAGGAGCGCCGGCGCGCGCTCGAGGCGCAGCGCCAGGCGGACATCGCGCTGATCAACGCGGCCCACGAGACCCGGGTGCGCTCTCTCGACAGGCTCTGGCAGGCCACGGAGGAAGAGGACGCAGACCTCGCCAGTCCTGCCGCGGCCGGCAACGGAGCCCTCCCGGCCACGGCCGCCGGCCCGGCGGTCTCCACGCCGCCGGCCGCGGCTCACAGGAGGATGCGCGAGCGCGGAGGGGTCCATGACGATCTCTGCGAAGCCTTCCCGCAGCTCCCGGAGGTGTTCGACAAGCGCGACATCGCCCGCGTCCTGGGCTACGAGCCCGCCCGGGCGACGCTCTTCCGCGCTCTCCAGCAGCTCATGGCCGAGGGAGCCATCACCGTGGCAGAGAGCCTCTTGGGGACCCTCAACGCCTACCGGAAGGTCCGGCCAGCCGGCTGAAGCGGCCGGGTCTACCGGAAAGCCAGGCGGCCTGCTGAACGCGCCGCGCATCCCAGGCGCTCTTCGCCGGCGTCGCCACGAGAATCAGCAGCCCCCCGGCGATCGACCAGGCGCCGGGGCGCTCGCCGTGGGCCAGCCAGGCCCAGATCGGGTTGAGCACCGCCTCCAGGAGGAGCAGCAGCGAGGTCTCCAGGGCCGTCACCTGCTTCAGGCCGCGGAGCGCAGGAAGACGTAGGCGAGCGCGATCTGGAACACGCCGAGGTAGGCGATCACGGCCCAGTCCACGGGCCGGCTCGATTCGACCGGCAGCGCCCGAACAAGTGCCCGGCACCTGGCTGGGCACCGCGCTCCGTGACCACCAGCTTGGCCGCCGTTTCATAGAGATCGTCGTCG
>JBJMGZ010000613.1:0-10000 GCA_045807605.1 Thermoanaerobaculia bacterium
GTTGATCACCACGCTCGCCGCTTGCAGGTTCAGGCCCACGCCGCCGGAGTCGGTGGAGAGGAACAGCCGGCAGGCGGGGTCGGACTTGAAGCGCCGGACGTCCGCGCGCCGCCGGTCCTGCGGCACCGAGCCGGTGTGCCAGGCGAAGCCGAGCCCCATCTCCTGGGCCAGCTCGCGCACCAGCTCGAGCATCCGCTCCCATTCCGAGAAGACCAGGGCCTTGGCGTGGGGATCGGCCAGCGCCTCCCCGAGGATCTCCTCCAGCTCCGGGAGCTTGGGGCAGACGCGGCAGTCGGAATCGAGGATGTAGGGGGTGTCGCAGAGCATCCGCATGCAGGACAGCCAGCGCTGGAGCTTGTCGAATTCGTCCGGAGTGAGCGGCTTCCGGCGCGCCTTGGCGAGGAGCTGGGCGACCCGTTGCTCGTACTCGCCGTAGCGGGCGAGCTGCTCGTCTTCCATGGGCACGAAGTAGTGCTTGTCGGTGCGCTGCGGGAGCTGGCCTTCCACTTCATCCTTGCGGCGCCGCAGGAGGACCGGAGCGAGGCGCCGGTGCAGCTCGTCGAGGTTCTTGTAGCCGGCGGGCCGGCCGCGGTCGTCGAGGTGGTAGAAGTCGCGGTTGAAGCGGAACAGGGGTCCGAACAGGCCGGGATCGAGGAACTGGACGATCGAGTAGATCTCGTCGATGCGGTTTTCGATCGGCGTGCCGGTGAGGACGAAGGCGTAGGGGCTGCGGAGGCGTTTGACCGCCTGCGCGGTCCGGCTCTGCCAGTTCTTGATGCGCTGCGCCTCGTCGAGGATGATCACGTCGGGGGCCAGCCGCCGCTGCACCTCGTCGCCGTCGATCAGGATCTGCTCGTAGTTCATCAGATAGAAGAAGGCTCCTTCCCCGTACTGCCGCAGACGCTGGGCGCGCGGACCCAGGATGATCCGCGACGGCAGATCGGAGAAGCGGGCGATCTGTTCTTCCCACTCGCCTTTCAAGGAGGCGGGGCTCACGACCAGCACGCGCTCGATGCCGCGCAGCCGTCTCAGGAGCTCGCAGGCGGCGATCGCCTGGACGGTCTTGCCGAGCCCCATCTCGTCGGCGAGCAGGGCGCGCTCGGTGAAGGCGAGGTGAAGCATCCCTTCGTGCTGGTAGGGGTAGAGGGGGTGCTTCAGCACGTCGAGGCTCTTGCGGCCAGCGCCGACCTCGGCAAGGAACTGATCCCGGGCGGTCTGCCGGGCCGCGCGGCGGCGCTCTTCCTCGATCCAGGGTGGAAGATGGCGTGAAAGGCGGATGCGCTTGCGGATCGCCGGCGCCGCCGAGGCGAGCTCCCGGGCCAGGACCGGGAGCGTGGCTGCCGGATCGCCGCGCAGGGAGCCGTCGTCGCCGAAGTACCTGGCCACCAGGGAACGGGAGGCAAGCCGTTCGGAGCCTGCCGGCCAGTGGACCCTGACGTCCGGGTCCCCGGCACGGTGAAGGAAGATCTCGATGCGCCGATTGCCCTCCCGGGCCGTCCGCGCTCTGCCCACCCGCGCCAGCACCGCCTCGATGTGCTTGCAGGTGCCGAGGCCGTTGACCTGGTGATCCGGACAGCCGCAGGAGTTGTCGGGTTGGGAGAGCGAGCGGATCTCGACCTCGTAGGAGCTTCCGCTCTCGGAGGCGACGCGGAAGGTGCCGAAGACAGGGTGCTCCGGCTCGATCGCCTTGACGGCGAGCGGCTCGCCGGCGGCGCGCTGCCGGCGGCGCTCGATCTCTTCCTCGTCCGTGGTGAGCCAGCCCTGGGAGCGGGGGCGGCGCTCGATCACCTTCCTTGCGCGCGTCGTGCGTGCGGCGTCTTTCTTCGGTTTCGGCATGGCGGAGTTTTTACCACAGTCCGGGCTCCGACATGTGTATGGACGGAATGAGAATGACCGGTTATCATCACCGCCGTTCCATCCTTCCACGCCATGCACTTCGCGGTCCCTGGCCGGACATGAGCTGGAAAGGCTGGTGGGGAGACAAGCCGCCGTATCACGTTCCGGGCACGAGAGGCGGCTGCGGGAAGAGACGTGCGAATTGGCCGGCGGCGGCGCCCGGGGACGCCGCCGCCTCATGGCAAGGATGAGCGGGACCTGGGTTCCTGCTCCTCTTACGGCTGCAGGACGATCGTCTGATCGAAAGCGCCGAAGCCGTTCCAGGCGTAGTCGATGCGCCATCTGCCATCGTTGGTCTTGACGGCGAAGTCCGCGCGTCCATCGCCGTCGTAGTCGCCGGGCGCGGGACGGGTTTCCGTAAAGCCGTAGCCCAGGTAGGAGGCATCCCACACGCCGAAACCGTTCCAGGCGTAGTCGATGTTGAAGCGTCCTTGATCGTCGGCCTTGATGCCGATGTCCGCTCTGCCGTCTCCATCGTAATCCGCCGCGGCCTCACGATTGGCCGAGAAGCCGTACCCGCCGTGCGAGAAATTCCAGCTTCCGAACCCGTTCCAGGCGTAATCGATGGCCCAGACGGACAGGGTGGTGGAGTGGACGCCGATGTCAGCCCGGCCATCGCCGTCGTAGTCGGCGGGCGCCTCGCGATTTTCCGAGAAGCCGTAGCCGCCCAGGCTGAGATCCCAGACGCCATAGCCGTTCGAGGCGTAGTCGATGCGCCATTGGCCGGGGCTCGTGGCGTGAGTGGAGAGGTCCGCCCTGCCGTCGCCGTCGTAGTCGGCCGGTGCCGGACGCGACTCTGCCAGGCCATAGCCGACAAAGGTCGCATCGAAGGCTCCGAAGCCGTTCGAGGCGTAGTCGATGCTCCAGTTGCCGTTGTCGGACTTGGTGCTGAGATCGGCCCTGCCGTCGCCGTCATAGTCGGCCGGCACCGCTCTCGAACCCGATCCGCCATACCCCGAGAACGTGGCATCCCAGGCGCCAAAGCCGTTCGCGGCATAGTCGATTCGCCACCTGCCGTCGTCGATCTTCAGGCTGATGTCGGTTTTCCCGTCGCCGTCGTAGTCCTCCGGCACGGGCTGATCGGTCAGCGGGCAGACCCCGCAGTCCGAGGCACAGATGGAGCAGCTCTCACCCAGACCGCAAATGCCGTCTCCGCAGATCTCGCAGCTTCCGCCACAGTCCTCCGGGCAGATGGAGCAGTCCTCGCCACGGCTGCAAAAATTGTCACCGCAGATCGGTTCTTCCGGTGGAAAAGCGGCGGCCGAGGAAGCTGGCAGGAAGAGGATCAGGGCAGGGAGGAGGAGGAACAGCCTGATTTTCCGGTTCATTAACGTTCTCCTTTCGCCACGCGTCGAGGAGTCGTGGCGACCTCAACGCGAGAAACGGCGGCGAAAGTGATCAGGTGCGCGTGAAAGATTCAAGGATCAGCGACCCTGCCGGAAGGCGAGCAGGCGCCGCTCGGCGGCGAGCGTCTTGGGGTCGCGCAGGCCGTGGACGCGGGCGAGGGTGGCGTAGCCGGCCGTGAGGAGAGGCTCGGCCTCGGCCCGCCGGCCGAGCGCCGCCAGGCAGGCGCCGAGCTGGCTCCGGGCGTCGGCGGTGCGCCAGTGGGACTCGGACAGCGCGGCGCGCAGGGTCTCGTGACCTCGACGCAGCAGGGGCTCGGCTTCTGCCGGGCTGCCGCGGGCGAGCCGCAGCGCGCCCAGCAACACGAGCGACGCCCCGACGTCCGCGTGGGCATCGCCCAGCGCCTCGCGGCGGATGGCGAGGGCCTGCCGGGCCAGGGGCTCGGCCGCCGCGGGATTTCCCTGCTGGGCCAGCAGGTGGGCGAGATTGGCCAGCACCATCGCGACCCGCGGGTGCTCCTCGCCGAAGACCCGGCGGTGGAGGCGCAGGGACTCCTCGAAGAGCGGGCGGCTCCCGGCGAGATCGCCCTTCTCCTCCAGGATCCTGGCGAGCAGGTTGAGCCCCATCGCGACCTGCTCGTGCTCGTCGCCCAGGTGCTTGCGCCGCAGGGCCAGCGACTCGCGCGCCAGCCGCTCCGCCTCGTCGTACTTGCCGCCCCAGGTCAGCATGGCGGCGAGGTTGTGGAGGTAGAGGGCGACCTCGGGATGCTCCTCGCCCCAGACCCGCCGGGCGACGGGCAGCAGCTCCCGGTAGCTCGCCTCGGCGGCCGTGTAGGCGCCGCGCTCGCCCTGCAGCACGGCGAGGTTGTTGAGCTGGATGACGATCTTGGGGTGGATGGGGCCGAGCCGCCGGCGGTAGATCGCCAGCGCCTGGCGGTCGAGGGCCTCGGACGCCGCGGGCTCTCCCTTCTGCCACATCAGGAACCCGAGGTTCGCGAGGTTGTCCCCCACCTTCTCGTCGTCGCCGTCGTAGAGCCGGCGGTTGATGGCGAGGGCTTCGCGAAGCAGCGGCTCGGCGGCATCGAACCGGGCCTTCAGGGTGA
Source organism: Thermoanaerobaculia bacterium (assembly GCA_045807605.1). Classification (GTDB taxonomy): domain Bacteria; phylum Acidobacteriota; class Thermoanaerobaculia; order Multivoradales; family UBA5704; genus DATMER01. The sequence continues at coordinate 4,343 of JBJMGZ010000613.1, forward strand.
GCACCAGGCCCAGGGCGTCGAGGCTTTCGGCGACCGCCGGGTCGGTGTCGCCGAGGAGCGTCCGGCGCATCGCGAGCGCCTGGCGCAGGGTGGCCTCGGCATGGTCCAGATCGCCGCGCGCCGAATGGAGGTTCCCGATGGCGTGGAGGCTCTCGGCCACCTCGGGGTGCGACGGGCCGAAGACCCGCCGCCGCAGGGCGAGCGACCGCTCGAGCAGCGGCAGGGCACGATCGTAGAGTCCGAGGCCGCTGTAGACCCGGCCGATGGTGGCGGCGAGCGTCGCCTGGACCTCCGGCTGATCCGCGAGCTCGGTGGTGGTCCAGGCCGCCCCGCGGTCCAACAGCTCGCGCGCGGTGACGGTCTCGCCGTGGGCGCGGTTCGGGTCGGCGGTCGAGAAGATCTCTTCGAGGAGGGCGGCCACCCGGACCGCCTTGTCCCGTTCGCGCCGGATCTCGTCGCGCTGCCGGGCGAGGCGCACCGCCTGGACCGTCATGCTCGCCGCCAGGCCGAGGATCACCAGGGCGAGGAAGGCCGCGGCGCCGACGCCCAGGCGATGGCGGCGCACGAACTTGCCCATCCGGTAGCCGACGGTCGCCGGGCGTGCCAGCACGGGCAGGCCCGTGCGATGGCGCCGCAGGTCCTCGGCGAGCAGCTCGACCGAGGCGTAGCGCAGCGCGGGCTCCTTGCGCAGCGCCATGAGCACGACGTTGTCGAGGTCGCCGGCGAGCTGGCCCGCGAGCTTGCGCGACGCGACCGCGGCGCTCGGCCGCTCCGGCTGCTGTTCCACGACCGCCTGCTCGAGCGCGCCCACCCGCTGAACGTCCAGCCGGTACGGCAGGCGTCCGGCCAGCAGCACGTAGAGCAGGACGCCGAGCGAGTAGACGTCGCTCGCGGTCGTGATCGGCGCGCCTTCCACCTGCTCGGGACTCGCGTAGTGCGGCGTCATCAGGCGCTGGCCGGTCGTCGTCGCGGCGGCCGGCCAGGGCAAGGCGCTGCCGCCCAGGAGCTTGGCGATGCCGAAGTCGAGCAGGTGCGGCACGCCGTCGGCGGTCACCAGGATGTTCGACGGCTTGATGTCGCGGTGGACCACCAGGTTCCGATGCGCGTGCTGCACCGCCGCGCAGACCTGGCGAAACAGGTCGATGCGCTCGCCGACGCTCAGCCGGCGCTCGTCGCAGTAGCGGTCGATGGGGATGCCGTCGACGTACTCCATGACCAGGTAGGGCAGCCCGTCGCCGGTGGTGCCGCCGTCGAGCAGGCCGGCGATGTTCGGGTGGTCGAGCGAAGCCAGGATCTGGCGCTCGGCGCGGAAGCGCTCGACGAGGTCGGCACGCTCGGCGCCATAGGCGAAGACCTTGACGGCGACCTGCCGCCGGTACTCCTCGTCGGCGCGCACCGCGAGATAGACGGTGCTCATGCCACCCTCGCCGAGCTGGCGCTCGACGGAGTAGGGGCCGAACCGGCGCCCGCGGGCCGGGGGCGGCGGCGGGGCGGCGGGAGCCACCGGCGGCTGCTCGAGGAAGTCGCCGTCCGCGGCATCGGCGGCGAGGAGGGACTCGACCTCCCACCGCAGCTCCTCGTCGCCGCCGCAGCGGCGCGCCAGGCGATCGGCGCGCTCGCCGGCCGGCAGCGCCGCGACCTCGTCGAAGATCGCCTCGATCTCGCGCCAGCGCTCAGATGCCATGGTGCCCCTCGTCCGCCAGCCGGCGGTACAGCCAGGCCTTGGCAACGCGCCAGCGGCGGCGCACGGTGGGGTTCGAAAGGCCGAGCACGGCGGCGATCTCGTCGTGGGCGAGACCGCCGAAGAAGCGCAAGTCGACGACCTTCGCCAGCTCCCCGTCGACCTGGGCCAGCTCGCCCAACGCCTCGTCCAGCGCCACGAGATCCACCTCACGCTGCGCCGCGAGGTCGGGCACGTCGTCCAGCACCAGTTGCCAGACGCCGCCACCGTGCTTGCGGCTCCCCCGCCGGCGAGCCTGGTCGACGAGGATGCGCCGCATCATCCGTGCGGCGATGGCGAAGAAATGGGCGCGGTTGCGCCAGTCCACCTGGCGCTGGTCGACCAGGCGCAGGAAGGCCTCGTGGATCAAGTCGTGGGTCTGGAGCGTGTGGCGTGCCCGCTCCTGGTTCAGGTAGCGACCTGCCAGCCGGCGCAGCTCGCCGTAGATCAGGGGGATCAGCCGCTCGAGCGCCCGCTCGTCGCCGGCGCGCCAGGCGATGAGCAACCCCGTGACGCCGTCCAGAGAGGGTTCGGACATGGCCATGCCAGGTAAGTCCCCGGACCCGGAAAACAGGTTCGCGGCCGAGTGCGCTGCACAAGAGAGAGCAAAAGGTGCATCTGCGCTGGTCGATTGCGGCAAGACGTGGTCTCGTGCCATAAGCGTGGGTAGATCATGCGTATCGACGGAATCGACGTAGCGGGTTATCATCACCGCCGTTTTCGGATTCCGTCACCATGCGTTTCTACGCCGACCTCCACATCCACTCCAAGTACTCCCGGGCGACGAGCCGGGACGCGGACCTGGAGCACCTGGCGCTCTGGGCGAAGCGCAAGGGCATCACGGTCGTGGGGACGGGCGACTTCACGCATCCGGCCTGGTTCGAGGAGATCCGCGCGAAGCTCTTGCCGGCCGAGCCGGGCCTCTTCCGGCTGAAGCCCGAGATCGAGCGCGAGGTGGAGAGGAAGCTCCCGCCCTCCTGCCATGGGCCGGTGCGGTTCCTCCTGGAGGTGGAGATCTCCACCATCTACAAGAAGGGGGACCGCACCCGCAAGGTCCACCACCTGCTCTACGCCTCGAACCTGGACACGGCGGGACGCATCCGTGAGCGGCTCGGGGCGATCGGCAACATCGCCGCGGACGGCCGGCCCATCCTCGGGCTCGACTCGCGGCATCTGCTGGAGATCACGCTGTCCGCCGGCGCGGACGCCTATCTCATCCCCGCGCATGTCTGGACGCCCTGGTTCGCGGTGCTGGGCTCGAAGTCGGGGTTCGATTCGGTGGAGGAGTGCTACGGCGACCTGACCCCCTACATCTTCGCGGTGGAGACGGGTCTGTCGTCCGATCCGCCGATGAACTGGCGCGTGCCGTGTCTCGACCGGTTCACGCTGGTGAGCAGCTCGGACGCCCATTCGCCGCCCAGGGTCGGCCGCGAGGCGAGCGCTTTCGATACGGAGCTCGACTACTTCGCGATCCGGAGCGCTCTCGAAACCGGCGAGGGCTACGGCGGGACGGTGGAGTTCTTCCCCGAGGAGGGCAAGTACCACCTCGACGGCCATCGGGCCTGCGGCGTGTGTCTGGAGCCCGCCGAGACCCGGCGCGTCCAGGGGCTCTGCCCGGCGTGCGGCAAGCCGCTGACGGTCGGCGTGCTGCACCGGGTCGAGGAGCTGGCGGGCCGCTCCGGGGATACGGATCGCGAACGGAAGGACCCGTTCCGCTGCCTCGTGCCGCTGCCGGAGGTGCTGTCGGAGCTCCACGGCGTGGGTCCGAAGTCCCGTTCGGTGGAGCAGGCGGCGTCGCACCTCGTGGGGAAGCTGGGGCCGGAGATCGGCATCCTGGAGCGTGTTCCGCTGGAAGATGTCGCGAGGGCGGGAGAGCCGCTGCTGGCCGAGGCGCTGTCCCGGCTGCGGGCCGGGAAGGTGCGGCGGGAGTCGGGGTATGACGGCGAGTACGGGGTGATCCGGCTGTTCGAGCCGCAGGAGATCCGCGGGCGGGCGGTGGTGGCGCCTTTGTTCGGGATTGTGGCCGGTCCATCGAATAGAAATGTAGGGGAGGGGCTTGCCCCCTCCCGTGCGGGGGACGGCAGCAAAGATCACGAGATCAGAGCTTCCGCCCTCCCGGGAGGGGGCAAGCCCCTCCCCTACGTTCCTGTCTCTTCCGCAGGGTTGTTGGACCACCTCGATCCCGAGCAACGGGCCGCGGCCGAGATCATCGACGGCCCTCTCCTCATCGTCGCCGGACCCGGCACGGGGAAGACGAGGACGCTGACCCACCGGATCTCGCACGTGATCTCCGAGCGCGGCATCACTCCGGAGCAGTGCCTGGCCCTGACGTTCAGCCGCCGGGCCGCGGCCGAGATGGGGGAGCGGCTCGCCGCCCTCCTCCCGGGGAAGCAGCCGGTCGTGGCGACCTTTCACCGGCTGGGGCTGATGTTGATCCAGGAGCAGTTGAAGGACCCGGACCTGCGCATCGCTTCGCCCCGCGAGCGGATCGCGATGATCGAGGAGCTCTTCGGGCTCACGTCGAACCGGGCCGAGCGCTTGCTGGAGAAGATCGGTCGCCATCGCCGGGGCGAGCGGGGCGAGGAGGACGACGGAGAGGGACGGGAGCGGGCCGCGGCGTACGAGCAGGCCCTGGCGAGCAACCGCTTCCTCGACTTCGACGATCTTCTCCTGAAGCCGCTGGCGCTCCTTCGCGAGCGGCCGGACCTCTGCGGCCTCTATCGCGAGCGCTTCCCCTGGATCTCGATCGACGAGTACCAGGATATCGATCCGCTCCAGTACGCTCTGGTCCGCCTGCTGGCTCCGCCCGGCGCGAACCTCTGCGCGATCGGCGATCCGGACCAGTCGATCTACGGCTTCCGCGGGGCGGACGTGCGGTTCTTCCTCCGCTTCCGCGAGGACTGGCCCGAGGCGCGGGTCGTCCACCTGACCCGGAGCTACCGCTCCACCTGCACGATCGTGGAGGCGGCCTGCCAGGCGATCCGGCCGGCGAGCCTGGTGCCGGACCGGCGCCTGGTGGCGGTTCAGGACCGGCCTGCCGAGCCGATCGTGGTCCAGTCGGCGGCGAGCGAGCGGGCCGAGGCCGAGCTGGTCGTCGAGACGCTGGAGCGCCTGCTGGGCGGGATCTCCTCCTTCTCGTTCGACAGCGGCCGGGTCGAGTCCCGGGCGGAGCGGGACACGCTCTCCTTCCGGGACGTCGCCATCCTCTACCGGACGGAGGCCCAGGCGCCGGCGATCCAGGAGGCGCTCGGCCGGGCCGGCATCCCGTTCCAGAAGCGGTCGCACCGCGCGCTGCTCGATCAGCCGGGGGTCCAGGCGCTGTTCCTGGCGCTCCGCAAGCGGACGCGGGAGATCGCGGAGCGCGGCATCGAGGCCTTCCTGCACGACCTCGCCTATGGATTGCCGATGACCTCCGCGTCGAGCGAGGACCTGGCGGTCCTCCGGTCCGCGGTCGAGATGGTTCGTCCGCTGGCGTTGCGGGCGGGCAACGACCCGGAGCAGCTCCTGGCGGAGCTGGCGCTCGGCGGCGAGGTGGACACCTGGGACCCCCGGGCCGAGGGGGTCTCCCTCCTCACGCTGCACGCCTCGAAAGGGCTGGAGTTCCCGGTGGTCTTCCTGGTGGGCTGCGAGGACGGCCTGCTGCCCCTGGTCTGGCCCGGGAAGGAGGCCGATCTCGCAGAGGAGCGGAGGCTCTTCTTCGTGGGGATCACCCGCGCCCGCTCGCGCCTGTTCCTTCTCCACAGCCGCAGGAGGATGCTGCGAGGTCAGACCGTCGAGGCCCCGCCCTCCCCCTTCCTCGCCGATCTGGAAGAGAGGCTGCTGGAACGGCGGGAAGGAGTGGCGCGGGCCCGGAAGCCGGAGCAGATGAAGCTGCTGTGACTGGGAGCGCCGGCGTCCCGCCGGCGCTCCCAGTCATCAACGTGAGTGCTTGTACACCA
>JBJMGZ010000614.1:0-3317 GCA_045807605.1 Thermoanaerobaculia bacterium
AGCCGCGCGGGAATTGATGCGGCGCGTGTGCCAGCGGGCGGAGGTGAGGGGGGGATATCAGCTGTCAGCCGCTCGGGGAACGGAGATCTTCGCGCCGTCGCTGTTTCAGGGACTGGCCGGCATTGGATACACGCTCTTGCGGGTAGCGGAGCCCGAGAGGCTCCCCTCTCTCCTGCTCCTCGAGTGAGGCAGCCTCGTCAATTCGACCCCTCTGGGATCGGCATCCAGGAGCGCAACCGGACCCTCGGCCGTGGCCGAAGAGCGTGCGATCGGCCTCGGTTTGAAGCTTCCCGAATTTTCCCTATTGCACTTCCTCTCGTCCAGGCATATAGTCACAAAGCTGTCGCGGCAAGTGGTGCCGCAGCAGCAGTAGGAGTCGTCCGAGCTGTGTTCACAGGTTGTACCGCGCCCTTCGTTGTTACTCTTTGGTCGAGTTTTTCCCGACGACTTCGCGATTCTTTTCGAAACTTCACGACGCTCGTTTATATTAGAGTAGCGACCGCGGCGATGCCGTGCCGCAGAAGTGGAGGTCACTTGTTGTAGCCGCCTTTCCGCCTTTCTCCAAGCGAGTCTTTTCGATCACCAGGTTTTTTCTTGGAGTCGTGTACCATGAGCCTTGGCGTGAACAAAGTGGTTAATTTTCCCGCACTCGATACCCTGCCACCTGCTCCTGACTTCTTCCGACAACGACTCTTGACATTTATCCCGCTTCGATCATCCGCAGCACTGTAGACGGTAGTGGTCTGTAGCGGCAATTCAACGCCGCAGATCGGAGCAGTACTCGCCGTGCCACGTGGCAGCAGTATCTTTGTCGCCGATCCGATCGTGGGTGAACCCGACCGCGAAGTCGCGTCGGGCCTGTTGGTTCCCTCTCTGGTCGGACGCCTCGCGGGCCTCCCTGCGCGGGCTCTCGAACCGCTCACGAGTCCGCCCTGCATCGCGCTTCTGCAGGCCCGGGAGCCTCTCGAGGAAGAGCTCAGCAGAGCCCGGCAGTCGATGGTCGACGCGATCGGCGGCGTGCTTCCCCAATTCGACCCAGCAACCCGCCGCTTCCTTCTGAACGTCAAGAGAAGCTGCTTCAACGGCCGCGAGATCGGGAACTTCCGCGGGCGAGCGGAGTGGGCCGTGCTCCAGCAGATCCCGCCGGGACTGGCCGAGCGCATCGCGGCCCTGGAAGAACAGCTCCGCGAGAACGACCGCGCCTTCGCCGCCCTGTACGAGAGCGAGCTGGACCGCGAGCGGCGCCATCTCCTCGGCCTGCTCCGGGACCGCCGCTTCCTCCGGGGGGTCGCGCTGGGAAGGCCCGGCCTCGTGGAGAAAGCCCTCTCCCGGGCCCGTTCCTTCGCGGCGTCGGGATCTTCGAAAAGCCCCGAGAGGTGGGAGCTGAGCCTCCTGCGTTTCGTGACCCGGGCCGCGACCAAGCTGTCCGCCAACTCGACGCTCACCGCCTACTCGCTGGGGAGCGTCGAGGCGTCTCCCGGCGCGCCGGGCATCCGCTTCGTCGACGCTCCCCGGCGAGAGGTCTCCCTGGTGCGCCTCGACCGGCCCCAGCTCGAGCAGCTCCAGGTGCTCCTGACGCGGCATCCGGCGGTGCGGGAGCGCCACCTCGTTGCCTGGAACGACAGCGTGGAGGAGGTCGAGCCGGGTCGTTACAGCTTCGTGCGCGACAGCCGCTGGAGCCTCGAGCCCGGAGCCCGGGAGTTTCGGCTCGACAAGCCCGCGCGGGTCACGGTGCATCTCTCCGAGGCGCTGGTCGAGGCGCTCCGGGACGTTCTGCGGGAGGGCGCCATCCGATACGACGCGCTGCTTGCGCTCGCCCCCCGGGAGGAGCTCGACCGGCTGATCGACCTCGGGCTCCTGTTCCTCCTGCCGCCCTGGCCCGCCTGGGAGCCCCGGCTCGAGCCGCGGATCCTGCAGCTGCTCCGCGCCCTGCCCGACGAGCCCGGCGTGCGCGCGACCGCGGACGCCCTGGCCGAGCTGCTCGCGCTGGAGGAGGGCTTCGCTTCGGCTTTCCGGCCCGAGGCCGCGGTCGCCGCCATGAAGGAGGCCGTGGCGCGGCTCTTCGCAGCGGCCTGCCGCCTGGCCGGGCACGAGGAGCTTCTCGCGGACCGGGCCCACTTCTTCGAGGACGTGCTCCTGGAAGCCGGCGGTCCGGAGGTCTTCAGGATCTCCTCGTCGTCGGTCGAGAGAATCCGGGAGGCCGCCGGTCTGGTGGCGCGCTTCGCCGGCCTGTTCAACCTGCGCCACGACGTGCTGCACACCCTTGCCGCCTGGTGGCGGGAGCACGAGCCGGGGCGCCGGGAGGCCCCCTTCCTGGAGATCGCCCGCGGCTTCGCCCCGGTCTGGAAAGGGTTCATCCGCTTCCATGCGACCGCGAGCGAGGATGCGCTCAACAATTTCGATCCCCTGCGCACGGAGGCGCTCGCGGCGCTGCAGGAGAGGAGGAAGGCGGCCCTCGCCGGGTCGCGGGAGCTGCTGCGGGAGTCGGCGGGGAGAGACGAGCTCCCGGTGCGGCGGTTCCGGGAGCTGGTGGAGTCCCTGCCCCGGCGCTATGCCCCCCAGGTGGGAGCGTCCGTCTTCGTGCAGCCCGTGGATGCCGGGGGCGGCTCCTGGGTGCTCAACCGTCTGCACGAAGGCACGGGGAGGTACCTGAGCCGCGTCGTCCCGGTGCTGGAGGGTCCCGGGCAGAGGCGCCTCCTCGACCATCTCGTCGCGAGGTCGGTGGTCGAGGTGGAAGGCGAGGAGGCGGAGCTTCTCGAGGTCAAGCAGGTGTTCGGGAACCTGGTGCGGGCCCATCCGCCGCAGACGGCGAGGGTTCTGGACGTCCGGGGAGCGCATCTCGACCTGCCGCGAGCGCGCCGGGTGAGCCTCGGCGAGCTCAGGGTCCAGGCGGACCTCGAGGCCGAAACCTTTCGCCTGGTCGATGCTGCGGGACGCCGTGTGCTGCCCGTGAACCTGAGCACTCTGTCCGACAACGGGCACCCGAACCTCCTGTGGCTGCTTCTCGCGTTCGGGCCGGGCGAGACGCGCGGCGTCTTTCCCCTGGCCTGCTTCGAAGGCGACGAGGAGCGCCTCTGCTTCCAGCGCGTGACCTGCGCCAGCCTGGTCGTGCGCCGGCGACGCTGGACGGTTGGCGTCGGGAGGCTGCGCGCGGACCTGGAGGGCCTCGGCGAATCCCGGGCTCATGCCGTCCTCCACGCCTGGCGCACCCGGCTCGGACTGCCCTTGGAAGGTTTCTGCCAGGACGTCAAGGACAAGGGCCTCGGCGGACCAAAACCGCAATATTTCAACTTCGGCTCGCCGTTGCAGTGCCGTCT